>JBDTLS010000010.1:0-24117 GCA_039934655.1 Sphingobium sp. | reverse complement strand
TGTTTTACCGCGTTTTCCGAGTCGTCAGGTGATTCCACCTGACTGGAAAACGCGGCATTATGTAGCAAACGCACCAACAAGGGAATCCCCAAAGCGCGCGTTTGGAAGTAACTTCCGCACATGCCCGATCCGCACGTCATCACCGCGCTCAATTACAAGTATGCCAAGCTGTCTGGCGAATTACGGAAGCTGAATCGTCAGGCCGATCAGTTGCGTCAGGACATCGCCCATATAGAAGCGACGATACGGCTGTTTCGTGCGGACTGGTGCGGCAGCGATGTTGCGCCCATAGCCCCGCTCAAAGCGTCCAGGTGGGGCGCGCGCGGGAAAGGTTGCGCCTTGCACTCGATGTTTTGCGAAAATATGACGCACCAATGACAGCGCGCGACATCGCCTACAAGGCGCTATCTATGCGAGGGATAGAATTACCGGACAGCAAAACGCTCTCGGCTGTGGCGGGTAGCATGCGGCATCATTAGAGCGGCGCGTTGGTGATGGAATTGAGCGTATCGAGGGCCGTCCTTCACGTTGGCAGCTTACGGGGAAGGATGGCGAGCCTACGGGCGGATGGCGGAATGGGAGTGGTTTGAATTAGGCGGCCACGCGCCGCCGCCCCCTACTTGGAAGGGTGGGGCGCATCATGCGGGAACGCTGCGCTAAAAGTTGATTGTAGCGCGCTACTTCTGGCGGTGTAATCTGACCTTGAATAAGTTTGTCCAATAAGTCTTCAACACTTAGATCAATTTCAAATTCCATCGAGTGGGCGCGAGGGTTTTCCATATCATGTGACATTATGCGTCCTCCTCCATGAACCTAAGTTGAATCCTACCTGAAGCCGATTCACATGTCACTGCGCTTAATAGGTGAACTTATGATTTACGAACAACGGCTATTGCGAGAGCAATCATATTCGCGAGCACTCGCGCGCCTTCGTCGGTCCGAACGCCAGGAGCGCCGTCGTACGAAAAGTGTGAAACGCGGTCGCTTGTGGCAGTTACAACACCCCATGGTTTAACCATCCCATGCACCTTGATAGGCACGGCGATCATTGAGCGGTATCGTTCCTGATCATAGTCGCGTTGGGTATTCGCAGAAGTCCCGAATACAGCCCTCATGCCCTCAATCTGCAAATCCGGTACAATGATTTCGTCGCTGTTTGCATACGAAACCCCCATAATACCAGTCCCCTCTTTCCATACTCTAGCCTCCGAAACCTCACACACAATGGCTCGTTTATGGGCAACGCATTTTAACAAAGCTCTATTCTGCTCGTCTGGGCAGGGGACCGCTCGATACACACCGATAGTCCATAAGTCCGCTTGGTCGAATGCCATGGCGATCGCCAGTGAACGTTCTGCTGACTTTAACAAACGGTCGGCGACTTCATCTTCATCGGGGCTATTCAGTGCCGTGAGCCGTTCAATGGCACCCCTCATGACACTTAAAGCTTGGAATAACTCAATAAGCCGAGATGTGTCATCAGCAATTTGATCAAGAATATCGAACTGAGATTGCGCCTCTCGCGCCGCCTCAATTGCCGCTTGTGCCAAAGCCAATTGCTCGGTTGCATCTTGTTCGGTAATCATGATAAAAATTGCACCAGTTGCGACGACAATTGTAGCAATAATTCCAATTACCTGCGATGATTCCGGCCCCGAACTGGGGAATTGGAAAAACTGTGCGACCCCGGCAATTGCTGAAAAGCCTGCCACCAACACGAGTTTGACGAAAAGGGAGGCGTTTTTAAATCGCCTTGCCTGCTTTTTAAATTCTTCGCCGATCGTTATATTCAGCGCTGGTCGGTTATTTTCCATAGCGTCACATTTATCGGTTCATCGCTATTGTCAAGCCGCTCGCTGCCAATACCCCTTCCACTGGCGACTGACCCGCGAGGCCATAGCCGATGCTGTAACCATCGCCGCTTGCGTACCGTTCGACACGCGGCGGTGATCTTCACGCCATGATGCTTCGCCTGCATAGGCACCAATATACGGTCCCGCGATATGGTGGTGCGTTCCAACTTCCATACGGCGCAGGCGTGAGAAGAAAGACTCTGCCTGATTGGTGCATACGCCATCGTCCATGAAGCGGGCCGAGTGATTGACGCGGTGCGTATCCCAGCCAGCGTGCAGGACATGCGCGCAGTCCTCACAGGCCTCGACATGACCACCAAGCGCAGCGGTTCGGCAGAGTTCGATCGCCGACATGACGCGTCGCTCGATGTGGCCAAGATGGCCGTCGTTGGTGTGGCGATAGGCATGACCATGGCGGCGGAAAATATCCGCCACCTCCAGATCGGAACGCATGGTCCCGGCTCAGGTCGGCGGCACAACCTCAAGAAAGCGTACCACCTCATCAGGGCTCAAGATCGCCGGAAGCTTGCGAGGCGCGCGTGCATAGGCGATCCGCTCCGGGATCTCGCCCCGGTTCAACGTCACCCCATAGAAAAAGCGCAATGCGCACACGGTCTGGTTCAGCGATGGCCAGGAAATCCCCTGCGACACAAGATAGACCTGAAATGCCCGGACATCCTCGAGCCCAAGCCGATCTGGTGAGCGTCCAAAGTGACGACTGAACTTCGTAACGGCGTGAAGGTAGGAACGCTGGGTAGCCGGCGATAAGTTGCGCAACATCATGTCGTCGATCATACGACGGCGCAGCGGGCTAACCGCTGTCGTGGTATCAGCCATGGGGTGGTCTCCTGGTCAGGGGTTGGTCTCAGCAACCAAACCTTCTCATCAGGAGGCCATTCCAGCCAATACCTACGCATCTCCCGCTTCAGCGGGTTTGTTCAATCCCTATTTATGGGTATGTGACCTAGTGGAAGCCCATCGTGTCCCAGTTGACCTTGCGCAGCAACGCGAGCATCGCCAAATTGCTTGCGATGCCGGATGGCGTATTGCATCCGGTTCTCTGTTACGCTCTTTCTGGATACAGCTTATCGAGGGGCAGTTCATGCTTCACGAACGGGACGCGCAGCACGATGTAGCTTGAAAATTTCTCGATACTCAAATCCGAATTGATCAGCGCATCCATGATGGTCTGGAAATGAGATACGCTGCGGGTGACGGTCTTCAGCAGGAAATCATATCCGCCGCTCACATTGTAACATTCCATGATCTCCGGGAATTCCCTTGCGGCATCCTCGAAGCGTTGCATGTCCTTGCGTTTATGATGACTGACCGTGACTTCGGTGAATATGATCAGGAAATCACCCAGTTTGGCCATAGCGAGATGCGCGCCGAACCCTTCGATGACGCCGATCTTTTGCAAGCGTTTGACGCGAACGAGGCAGGGACTGGGGCTGAGGCCGACGAGATCGGCCAACTCGACGTTCGAGCAACGCCCCGTCCGCTGCAGATGAGCCAATATCTTGAAATCCATCCGATCCAGTTCGATCGTCGAACGCATGCTCCCTGTCCCTCATTCTCAGGCAGTGGACGCAGCTTCGCCTAACGCCTCGTCGATGCCCTGAACCACCATGGCCACCTGCTCCTGCGAAAGCACGAGCGGCGGGCGGATCTTGAGCACGTTATGGCCCATCGCACACGCGCTTAGCAATATGCCTTTGTCCCGAAGGATATTGACGACGCGGCTAGTCGTTTCGCGGTCGGCTTCACGCGTTTTGCGATCAGATACGATCTCGACGCCTACGAACATGCCGACGCCCCTTACATCCCCGATGGATTCATGACGTCCGGCAAGCGCGGCAATCCCCTCCCGCAACATGTCTCCAATCTTTGCAGCATGGGCGATCAGGCCTTCCTGTTCGATCGTATCGAGCACGGCGACCGCCGCGGCGCAAGATACCGTATTGCCCGCGAATGTGTTGAAGTAGCGAGATTCCTTCCCGAAACGCGCGACCGCATCCTCCGTGACGAGCAGGCCGGCAATCGGCTGGCCATTGCCCATCGGTTTGCCCATCGTCACGATGTCCGGGCTGACATTGTGACGCTGATAGCCCCACATTTGCTGTCCCGTCCGCCCAAAGCCAGGCTGCACCTCGTCCGCAACGAACAGCCCGCCAGCCTGTTTGATGGCGGCCACCGCGCCCTGAAGGAAGCCAGCCGGATCGGGCAGCACGCCGTCGCTGGTGAACACCGAATCGACGATGAACATGGCTGGCTTTATACCGTGACGCTTGAGATCGGCGATCGCCGCCTCGACATCGCGCGTAAACCGATCCGCTAAATCCTCCCCTTCGGCGTGATAGGCGCTTGGTGCCCGCACCAGTCGGACATGTGCGCCCAAATCTACACTCATGCCCAGCGATGGCGAAAACTGGGACACCGCGTCCGTAAAGCCGTGATAGGCGGTTTCGGTGACGATGATGCCGGTTCCGCCGGTCCTGACCTTAGCGATGCGATAGGCCAGATCGTTCGCCTCGCTACCGGTGCAGGTCAGCATCAGATGCGCCAGGTCAGTATCGGCCACAGTCGCGAGCAGGCGTTCGGCCAGTTCCAGAATCGTATCGTGCAGATATCGCGTGTTCGTCGCCAGCGTCGCCACCTGTCGGCAAACCGCTTCGACCACTCGCGGGTGGCAGTGGCCCAGCGAGGTCACATTGTTGTAAATGTCGAGAAAGCGGCGACCGTCATTGTCGATCAGCCACGCCCCCTCACCCCGAACGATGTGGAGGGGCCGTTCATACATCAATCGATAGGCCGGGCCGAGCAGACGATCCCGGCGCGCGATCGTCGCCGCCGTTTCGGCACCGACATCAGCCCGGCCGGGGATATAGGCATTGACCATGTTCAGGTCGATCGTGCTTGTCATATATCGTCTCCGTTCCGCACATGGGCCAGCAGCCGGTCACGTGCATTGTCTCGAGATAGGTCGGCCATCATATGCAGAGCATCCCAGGAAGCAGGGTTGTGGCGCATGATGTAGTCATGGTTTTCAGGATAGCGGCGAGACCGCCATTCCGAGATCAGAACGGTGATCAAATGACGCGTCGTCATCAGGTCGGCCAGTATGTCCTGTTCTTCGTCCCTCAGTGGCAGAACGTCGTGATAACCGCCGACGAACTCGGCCGCCGCCGCGAGTGGGTCGGCGGCGTCCACCATCTGGTAGGCAGCCCCGGTTGCAACTTCGGCCACCAGCGGCGCGCGCACCATATCTCCAAAGTCAATGATGCCGGTAATATGATGAGGGTCGTCTGCCGCCACCAGCACGTTGTAGAGGTGATAGTCGTTGTGGATCACTTGCGCCCGGACGCGGGCGAGGCGCGGCAACAGAGCACCGACAAAATGGTCCATGAAGTGCCGGACGATCCTGCGCCCCGGACCATCGGCGATGTCGTCGACCAGATGCTCCAGCCGATCCGCCCGCGCGACATTCCACAACAGATCATGCGATGCTGCCGGATGCACAAAATCGCGGAGCGCCAGATTAAGTTTGGCCAATGCGTCGCCAAGTTGAACCCGTTGCGCCTGGCTTCGGGGCGTGCCTTTCGCAGGTATACCCTCCAGATAGGTCAGTAGGCGGACGGCGCATCGCCGACCATCCGGCAGGACGATATGGTCGCCATGCGTACCCGCCAGGGTGTGCAGGACGCGCGGCACCGGTCGCATGGGGTCCACGCGAGCGATATGGTCGAGGCAGGCGGTCTGCAGGTCAACGATATCGTCGTCATCCGACGGGTTGCTGATCTTGAGCAGATATGTCTTGCCATCCGCCGCGACGAGCCGAAAATTCTCATCCCGTTCGCTGGTCAGCAACGTCGCATCGGCATGAATGCCATAGAGGCGCGCGGCAAGCGCCTCCGCCTCCCCAAGCGACAGGTCCGGGACGCTGGATGATAGTTGCGCGCCATTCGACGGCGCATCGTTGCTAGGATTGGCGGACATGTTTCATCCTGAGTGTCTAAGGGGGTAGGACGAACTTACAGGCCGAGCAGGGCCGGCAATTGCCGAACGTCGGTCAGGCGACTAACGCCATATTCCGTGGAGCTAGGCTCATGTCCGCGGTCGATGAAGGCCTTGGCCATGAAGCCCAGATCGTCTGCGGTCATCAGATCGTAGCGGAAACTGGACGAGCAATGCATCATGCGGTCAGGCGACGAGCCCAGTTGGTCGATCATATATTCGAACGCCTGCATACGCGGCTTGTAGGCTTGCGCTTCTTCGGCAGTATACACCGCATGAAAGGGAGCCACGAGGTGTGCGACGCTCGCCGGGATCAGATCGACCATGGAATTGGAAAGGATTACCAGCGGATAGTGCGGTGCGATCGCCTCCAGAGTCTCGACCACGTGGGGATGCGGCTGCCACGTCGGTATCGCATCATAGAGAGACTGCCCGTCGCTCTCCCGATATTCAACGCCATGTTCTGTGCACGTCCGCTGGATGGAGTTCACCACCACATCGTAAAATGGTTTCCAGGCGCCCAACACCTCGTCCAGGCGATAGGCCTTGAAGCTATCGAGAAACGGCTTCATCCGTTGCGCATCGACTCGATCGGAAAACAGCTTCTGCGCCGTAGGGCCCATCTCGAAATTGATAAGCGTTCCATAGCAGTCGAAGCTGATGAAGTCTGGACGGAAGGTCATATATCGTCTCACTGTTGCGTCGGTTTAGGAGTATTTTCTACGCTCGGCCGATTTGCAGAAATGCTGTAGTCGCATCTGAGCGGCGCATATCCGGTTGATGATGACTGTTGGAACGGCAGAGCCTGAACAATCGCGCCGTAAATGCACCAGATTTGGGAATGGCTGCGGGGCTTTCACGCCTTCACATACGGCTGAACGATATCTCCGACTCTGCGGTCAGCCAATCCCTCAGTGCTGCAAGCCCGTTCGAAACAGGGACGGATTTCGGATAGATCAGGCCATAGTCTGTCCCGTCGCCATGAAAGCCGAATGGCGCATCCAATCGCCCGTTCGCGACGTCGTCCGCTGCGATCGCTTGAGGTGCCAATGCGACTCCCAAACCGCCCAATGCTGCTTCCGCCATCAGGAAATGATGATCCAGCAGCCGAATCGTTCGCGGACGGGGCGTATCCCCATGCGCGTCGAGCCACGCTTTCCAGGCATGGGGCCGCGTCCGCGCACCAAGCGCCACATAGTCGCCACTGTCGAATGACCCGCGCAGCGATGGTAACATCACCGGGCCGACACGCTCGGGCATCAGCCGAGTGATTGTCCATTCGGCATCGACCGGAAAATCGAGACGACGGATCGCCAGCGTCACCTTGTCGCGCGTAAAGTCGAGCGCACCGCCGCCGGTTGATAGATGCACCTCAACGTCGGGGTGTAGATCCTGAAAACCGGACAGGCGTGGTATCAGCCAACGCATCGCCAGAGACCGCTCGCACGACAAAATGATCGGAACGGACGTTGAACCGGATCGCACTTCCGCCAAGACACCGGTGATTAAGCTGAACGCCTTGCCGGTCGCCTCCGCCAGCTTTTCGCCATCGGCGGTCGCACGCACCCCGCGGCCGTTGGCTTCGAGCAAGCGCAGGCCAAGATCGACGGAGAGTTTCGAGACGCGGCGACTCACCGCACCATGTGTCAGGGCGAGTTCGATGGCCGCGGCCCGCACCGATCCCAGACGCGCCACCGTTTCGAATGCGCGCAGATCGTCAAGAAATGGGATGTCCGATCGCTTCATTGGTGATTCAATATCACCATTATTCGTCAGATCATATGCATTATCGTATCCGTCCATTTCGCTATCATCACCAACATGACACAGCTTGCATCTATCCCCGTCGGAATAACCGATGCGCCTCTCGCCGTGACGATGGGTGATCCCTCGGGTATCGGACCAGAGATCATCGCAAAAATGTATCTCCGTCGCCCGGACAAGCGGCACTGGATCGTCGTGGGTGATCCGCTGGTGATGAACCATGCCTTCTCGGCGCTTGGCGCTGATGTGCAAATCCGTTCGATCGCATCTCCCGAAGAAGCCGGGATCAAAGATGGAACGCTCGACGTGCTCTGCTCGTCGCAGCTTGCCGCCTTACCGCCGACAGGCCAGATTTCGGCTATTGGTGGGCGCGCGGCGTTCGATGCCATCGTTACCGCGATCGCACTGGCGCGGGACGGTCGCGTGGGTGGCATCGTCACGGCGCCGATCCACAAGGAAGCACTCGCCGCCGCCGGTGTGCGCTATCCCGGCCATACCGAAATTCTCGCCGATCATGGCGGTGCGCCCAAGGTCGCCATGATGCTGGCCAACGAGGAGATTCGCACGGTCCTCGTCACCATCCACTGTTCTTTGGCCGACGCGATCCGCAAAGGTGATTTCACAGCGCAAATGGATGCAATCCGACTGGCCCATATCGGGGCGCAGGCGCTCGGCATCGCGCATCCGCGCGTCGCGGTCGCGGGCCTTAATCCGCACGCGGGGGAGGGCGGCCTGTTCGGGGACGAGGAAGCCCGCATCATCCGGCCTGCGATCGAAGCTGCCCGCGCGGAAAATATCGACGCCTCCGGCCCCTGGCCCGGCGACACAATATTCATGCAGGCCCGTCAGGGCCGCTTCGATATCGTGGTCGCGCAATATCACGATCAGGGACTGATTCCGGTCAAATATATGGGTATCGCCGATGGCGTAAACATCACGCTGGGCCTGCCGTTCGTGCGCACCAGCCCCGATCATGGCACTGCCTTCGATATTGCCGGGTCCTGCGTTGCCGACTCGTCCAGCATCGAGACCGCCTTCGACTATGCCCTTCGGATGAAGGCATCCTTTCCGAAACTGAAAGCCGACACCCCATGACATCTTTCGACTTCATTTTCATGCTGACGCGCAACGATCGCACCGTGGCCGACGCCACCGTCCATGTCGAAACGGCGATTCAGGCCGGAATACGTCATATCGGATTCAAGGATATCGGCCTGCCGTTCGACGCGCTCCTCGGCCTTGTCGGGAAAATCCGTGCAGGCGGAGCGAGCACCTATCTCGAAGTTGTATCACTCGACCGCGACAGCGAAGTCGCTTCTGTCAAGGCCGCGATCGACCTCGGCGTCGACTATCTCCTCGGCGGAACCCATGCCGACGACGTGCTGCCACTGCTGCAAGGGACGCCCATCCGCTACTATCCGTTCCCCGGCCGTATCGTTGGCCACCCAAGCATATTGGAAGGCTCGCAGTCGGACATCGTCCAAAGCGCCGTCGCGCTGGCCAGCCATCCCGGGGTGGCCGGTCTGGACCTTCTCGCCTACCGTTCGGCGGGCGATGTGCCTGCTCTCATGGCCGCTGTGTGCCGGGCCGTGGCCAAACCTGTCATCGTCGCAGGATCGGTGGACCGGCCGGATCAGATCGAATCCATCCACAACAGCGGCGCAGCCGGATTTACCATCGGCACGTCTGCGCTCGACGGCCGATTCCCGGCAGAAGGGCCGGAACTGGACCTGCAACTGCGCGCCATATCGGCATGTCTGTAAAACCGTCGCGGCAGGCGCCGGTCGATTAAGGGTGCGGCATCCGCAGGCCGACCCCTGTGCATTATTCGGACACGGATTCACGGTAGCGGTTTGATAAGCAGCGGCATGTGGCCCTCAGCGTTGAGGGCGAGGCGATCGGACCAGACATAATCGCTGGCAAGATTGATGTGGGTCGGCAGCGTCGGTGACAGTTACGACAATGCCTTGGCCGAAACCATCAACGGTCTGTACAAAGCCGAGGTCATCTGGCGGAAACGGTCATGGTTAAACGCTTCGGCGGTCGAGATGGCAACCCTGCGCGGGGTGGACTGGTTCAACAACCATCGCCTCTTCGGCCCCATCGGACACATCCCGCCCGCCCTCATTGCCTATTTATATATTACGGTGTCACCCCGGTCTTTGGACGCGAAAATCTCCATAGGCATCGCGAGCCTGCCCGGACCGGGCGGCGTAGTGCCGAGCCAGCACCGCGCAAACAATGAGTTGCAACTGGTGAAAAAGCATCAGCGGCAGCACGATTAGCCCCAGTTGCGGACCGGCGAACAACACGCTGGCGATCGGCAATCCACTCGCGAGCGATTTCTTGGAACCACAAAATTGTAACACGATCTCGTCCTCGACACCGAGTCGCAAAATATAGCGAGAGATCATGACCGTCAAAGACAGAGCGGCCGTCAGAAGCACCGCCAGCAAGACCAGAAGCACCAACAAATCCTGAGGTCCGATCTGGCTCCAGATATGGTCCTCCATCCCCTTTGAAAACGCGACATAGATGATGAGGAGGATGGATCCTCGGTCCGCAAACCCGAGAATTTTCTTATGCTCCTGCACCCATGCACCGATCCAGCGGCGCAGTAATTGTCCGGCGGCGAATGGTGCGAGCAGTTGCAGCACGATGTCACGAAAGACCCCGAATGACATTTGTGCCCCCTGTGCATGGAGGAGCCAGCCAGCCAGCACCGGGGCCAGAAACACCCCGATCATATTCGATGCGGAAGCAGCACACAGCGCGGCCGGAACATTGCCGCGCGCGATGGAGGTAAACGCGATGGACGATTGCACGGTGGATGGCAAAACACATAGAAAGAGGATGCCGGTCACAAGTTCCCGCGGCAGACTCGATGGAACAATGAATTCCAGGCCCAGACCCAGAACCGGAAATAGCGCAAAGGTACACAAAAGGACTGCCAAATGTAATCGCCAGTGTCGCAATCCCACCCATGCCGCCTGCGGTGAGAGCCGGGCGCCATAGAGAAAGAAGAGAAAAACGATCCCGGCGTCGGCGGCCGCACCCGCTATAGGCGCACCCGCTCCGTGGGCCGGGAAAAGTGCGGCCAGCACGACCGTGCCCATCATCAGCAAGATATAAGGGTCAAACAGGCTTTGTATTCGGTTCAGCAATATGGTTCCCTAGCGGCGCATCCGCTCAACGACCGTCAATTGTCCAACATCGAACTCTGTGAGACAGTTGCCCGTTGCCCGTGGTTTGGTTCATCAGTTTGGTGCGAATTGCAACCGCCAAGTTCCTCGATGCATGGATTCCTGGATGGATCCAGCCGAACTCTGACTCATTTGCATCACTGCCGATCCGGGTGGTGGTTGTGTGTTCGTCTCGAACGCGGAACCAAATTTCCGTCCGTTTGCTTATAGCGCGAACGACATGAAAGATCCGCATGGCAGCGCGCGCATATTGGCAAGGGCAAATCAGGCTGGCGTTGGTCTCGATCCCTGTCGAGGTCTGCGCTCACCCAGCTCTACTTGTGTCAGACCAGCTTCTTTCCGGGCCACAATCATCACTTTGATGAACGTCTTATACCCATCAAAAACTGCGACTTCGGCATACAAAGCATCTCAAAATGAATGAGACGCTTGTGATATATGTGGTTTTTCGGGGAGGCTTTGGTGGGGCTAAGTCATAAGATTGTTTTGATAGCCATGTCAGCCGCTGCCGCCCCGGACAACCCAATGAAGTGGCGCCTGCTTTCTTGTTCCTTGCCTGTGAGGACGCGAGCTATATGAGCGGGCAGGTTCTGCACCCCAATGGCGGAACCATCGTCGGGAGTTGACGGCGTTTTGTAATGCATCCGCTCTCTCAAGCGGCATGACATGGGCTGCACTTTCCGTCAGTGCAAGACAGCGAGGCAATCCGGGTGTCGCCACAGATTGCTTCGCTGTTTTACAAGATGCGGGCCACCGTCAAGCCGCGAGAACACCCACCACCTTGGGTTCTGCCGCCGGTAATCCGCTCGTTTTCGCTTGCGCCATCAGTTCTTCCTTGCGGGTCAGCATGGCATCGCGCATCGCGACCAGATCGACGTCGGTCTGGCGACATTGGGCAAACATGCCTTCGGATGGCATTTCCTCTTCGTGAACATGGTGCTTGATTTCTTCGGAAAGCACTTTGACCTTGGCATCAAAAAAATAGTCTTCTGCTCCGCCGCCCGCCTCAATATCATTGATGAGCACCTTGGCGCCGTCATGCTCGACATATGCCTCATCAAGCGTGCCATCCTCAATCTTGCCACGAAAAGCCGGATAGAATATCTCTTCCTCGATCATTGTGTGAATCTTGAGTTCGGTGCAAATCTGCCGCGCGAGAGTTTGCTTCTTGTCGGCCGACTTTGTTGCCTCAAACTGCTCAAAAAGGTCTTCGACCTTGCGATGGTCCGCCTTCAGCAAGGCAATTGCGTCGGTGTATTGTACCGTGGCCATTCCTATTCTCCCGTTGAGAGTGAGCTAATGGATAAATGGCAAAATGCGCCGTTAGGTTCCCTGCGAACGACTCGCAGTAAAATTAGTTGGCGATGATGGCCACGGTCTTGGCATGGCAATACGCAAGGAACGATTGCCCATCTCAGGGGTTTTCAACGCGAGTACCAAATCCGCCGGGCATGTCCGGGCGAAGCAGCAATGGAGACGAATAATGAGCGCCGCTCTCTTACCTCGTAACATATTCACTCTGGGCCTGCTGGCGGGCGCCGGTGTCATCGGCGCCGGGCTCGTTATTTGGCGACAGCTCCGGGGAACGAATGCACCATTACACGCGCCTGCCGCTGCTTTCGCAGGCGATGGCGCGCACCCCGATTCCTTCACGCAGACACGCGATGCCGGGCCGGACCATATTCGCGACGAGGACGGTAATGATTGGGATGCGCTCGATCAGGCATCCGATGAATCATTCCCGTCGAGCGATCCCCCGGCGGCCAACAACTTTGCCACGCCTGAGCCAATCGACTATTCGAAATCGGGGACATAGCAACGCCCAGGAATTAGGAAGCGATGTCCTTAAGACCAAAGGCTGACTTGGGGATATGGGTCATGCGGCACGCAAGATCGGCTTCTCCCGATGCCACGACATAATGATCTCCGGCATCCACGATCCCGGTGGTAAAGACCACGTCCCGCAAATAGAGCTGATGCTCGATCGGGCGAAGAATGTCGGGGTTTGGTTCTATCAACGGCTCCTGCTGCGTATGCAACACGCGCGCCGGGTTATCCTTCTCCAGTATCGACCAATAGGTGCGATAAATGCCGACGATTTCCTTGGGTTCGACACCATGCCAGAGGGTCAGCCAGCCATCGTCAGTGAGAATAGGTGGCGACCCTCCGCCTATGCGCGCGGTTGCGACCGTGCCTGCAACGGGGCGGATACCCGGCACCCGATGCGGCTTCCAATGGCGGGCATCGGGTGACGTGGCCAAGTTGATCGACGGCCCGGAGCGCCACTCACTCCCCGGCGGATACGCGAAATACAGATCGCCGAGCGGCCGGGTCTGCGCCCAATATTGTCCATCGACCAAGCCCTCGAATATCAGCATGTCCTTGTTCTGATGGTCAAGGACGATATCCTCAAACGTCCAGTCCAGTCCGTTGCCGGAAGAATAGAGCGTGGTCGAATGACGCTCCGGGCTGACCGCGCACGTCGTCATCAGCCAGGCGTTGCCGACTTTGCTGATCCGTGCATCTTCAATGCCATAGCATTGAAAGCTCTCACTCGGCGCGATCGCGCGGTCATAATGGATCGCAACGACCTTGAGGCCGTCCTCGCTCAGTTCAACCGGCAACAGCCATGACAGCGACGTCAGCGCCATCACCTTCCATCCGCCGCCGCGCAGCATAAACTTACGCGGATCGGAGGTATCGGCGAGTTCGAGGGGCCACGCATCCAAGACATATTTGCCCGTGCCCCCACATCCTTCCCAGCGGATCGCGTGCACATGACCGTCGCGAATAGGTTCGCGCAATGCTTCGGCGACCCGCACCATCATTAGCAGGTTGCCGCCCGGAAGACGCGTGAGGCCGGGGTTGAAAGCGCCCAGAACATAGGTTTCGGCATCAAGATGTCCGGCGAGCGGCGAGCGCGACAGATCAATATCGTCGGGCACAAGGACAAGCTGGTCAACGGCAAACTTGCTCATGGATGATCGCCTTTCTGCCGTTCAAATCTGGCATCTTGGTTTGGTCGCTGGTCAAAGCGGTCATCGGAAGGCTTCCTCTTGTGCGGTAAGAAAAGCCTGTGGACGGAACTGGTTCTCCCTTTTTCGGCGCATGATGCGGGGTTGGTGATCATCGGTGAAATGCCAATCGCTTCTTTGGGGCGCCATGAAAGGGATAACGGTTGCAAGCGTAAAAAGCCGCATCGGTCGCCGTAGATTGTCAGACCGCGCGTCCGCTCTCCTGTGCAGCGAATCCGCCGATCCCCCCGCCTATCTCAAAAATGGCTCTTGTTGCATTGCAGCATGTGGGTTACGAATGCGGTCACGTCTGCGGAATTGATATTGCATTAAATCACGCCAAATTTCCGTGCGTTACTTACTCACTGTAATACCTATGAAATATTCGATAACAATGTTTAATGATCTGCGAATGGTGGATATATGATTTCTGTCGTTATTCCTCTGTATAATAAAATTGATTATGTCGAGGAATGTATAAAGTCGGTTTTATCACAGGAATTTTTGCCAGTCGAAATCCTTGTTGTTGATGATGGATCGGATGACGGAAGCCTGCAAAAGGTGAAGAGCATTCATTCCGATCTAATCAGGATTATTCCTACAGATTCTCCACAATCCGGCCCGTCCATTGCCAGAAATATGGGCGTTCAAAATGCAAATTCGGACTGGATTGCATTTCTGGATGCGGACGATCTGTGGGAAAAATCATATCTTAAGGCAATCGCTCAAATATTGACGGATAACTCCGATAAAATTTCCTATATTTTCTCGCCGTGGCTCCTGAAATCATCAAATGACATTAAGAAATCTTTCGTCGTGAAGGATGCTGGCGCCGACCCATTTTTCGATTTCGAGCGATTTTTGCAAACATGGATTGACGAAAAACAATGCCCGATGTGGACGTCGGCCACGGTTGTTAAAAAGCAGGATTTTATAAATTGCGGTGGTTTTCCCGTGAAATACAGAAGAGCGGAAGACAAGATCGCGTGGCTTCGCATCGCAAAGGACGGCATCGGCTATTATAACCCCCTGCCGCTCGCCATCTATAATATAGATGTACCCGGTCAGTTAACCAAAGCTGCCTCGCCCGTTTTGCATCCGGTCGTTTCGGAAATATCCGGGATAGTGGGAGATAATTATCCTCATCAAACCCAGATTAGAAAATTAAAAAATAACGAGATTATGAGGTCCGTTAAAGATTTGAAAATGCAACACAAATGCACATATGATATGAGAAGCAAATTCTACATTCCATATAATCCATTATCTTTCATATTCATGATTTTCTGCACTTATTGCCCAACCATAGTGCAACAAAATATCTATAATTTTGCAAATTCTGGACTGCGATTCATCGGCCGGAAAGCCTGATTATTGATAGACGGACACACGTAAAAGCTCTGGCGCTTGGCGTGACGCGGCCAATCTGAACGCAGACAGGGCATCTCTCATTTCATCCGACATCGCATCGGATCGCCAGTGCAGCAGGTATTTTTCGAGCTGCGCCGCGAGGAGGCCAAGCGGAGCGTCATCGAAATGCGCTGCGGTGCCGGCAAGCTGGTGCAGCAACCGCGCGAGTTCGGTGATCTCTTCCGGCGGCAGGGGGGCGCCCTCGTCCAGCCTGTCGAGCGCCTTCAATGTCGTATGTCTGCGGCGCCGATATTTTTCCTGGAGGGCATCGCCTCGTTGACCGGCAGAGCCATTGCCTGACGCAGCCGTTGCTTGTCGCCCCATCCCCTCTGAAGCCGCCGCACGTTGCAGGGCACGCTCGATGGTGGCCTGAAGTTTCACGGGATCGGCCGTGCTTTTGGCAATATAATCGACGACACCACCACGCGCCGCCTCATCACCAACCTCTTCGAACGCCAGCAGGGTGGTGAGAATAACAGGGCACATTCCGGCGCGGTGCTTCGCAATGTCCGCCAGCAGTTCAAGGCCAAGATCGCTGCCCAGATGATAGTCAAGCAATACACAGTCGAACCGACCATTGGCCAGTATATCACGCGCGATGACGAGCGAATCCGCCTCAACACACTCGACTTTCATATCCAGGCGGGAAAACATCCGCCGGAAAAGCTCCCGGCAGACATCGTCATCATCTACCAGCAGCAAGCGCGTAATCGGGTCTGCCATGCTATTCCTCAGAGCGATTTCCAGTCAGACCTAGGCGGGGAAGCTCACAGTTCTGGCATAATCATGCAACAGCACGGCCAACCGAACGAACTGCGGTCCGATTGCCGATTTGATCATATATCCGGCCACCTGCTCGCTATAAGCCCTGTTGAGGTCGTGATCCGAACTCGACGTCGTCATGATGAAGATGACTGAGTCCTTCAGACTCCGGTCGGCGCGGACCGCCTCCAGAAACTCGAAGCCGTTCATGCGCGGCATATTAAGGTCGAGAAGAATGATATAGGGGCGGCGGATGATCTTGGGCGATTGCCCGCGCAAAATATCGAGGGCTTCCTGCCCGTCGCAAGCGGGTATGACGCGAAAGTTGCCGGGTGTCTTTTGCATGGCCCGTTCCACCATTTCCGCGGTGATATCGTCATCGTCCACGGCGAGGACATCGATTTGGCTATTCATCGAGATCGCTCCTCATATAGCGTGGCCACGCGACGGAGAACTGGCATCCGCGTTCGCCATCGCGGCTGCTCAACGTGATCGTGCCGCCATGCCCCTCGACCAGTCGCTGTACGACGGCGAGGCCAAGGCCGGTTCCCTTGCGTTCGCTGGTGGACAGGGTTTGGAACAGACGGAACGCGCGTTTCTGCGCGGCTTGCGGTATGCCCGGACCATCGTCCGTCACGTCGAGGATGCAATGATTGCCGGCCATATGTGCACGAATATTGATGTTCTTTTCCGCGCGATCATGATGCTTGATCGCATTCGACAGGAGGTTGCGAATGACGGTCGTCAGCGGTGTGCGCGCACCTTCAAACGTCTCATCAGGCAGCGAAATGTTGATCGACACCGAATCATCCGGGGCTTGCAGTTCAATGACCTCCCGCACTATGGTGCCCAGATCGATTGTTTCCACCTGAGCCACGCGGCGACCGGCGCGGGCATAGGTTAGCAGATCATCAATCAGCCGCTCCATGCCGCCGATACGATCAGCCATGCGCTGAAGATTGCGGCGTACGGGTTCCGGCGCCTCCTCCCCATAATCCTCGCCGATGAACTCGATCAGGTTGGCAATGCCGCGCACGGGGGAACGCAGATCGTGCGAAGCGACATGGGTGAATTCCTCAAGCTGGGCACTGGCTTCGCGCAACTGGAGTTCCGCGCGGTTGCGCTCTGTGATGTCGACCACAGATGCGCAGGACATTCGGCCCTGTGACGTGACGACATGGGTCAGACCGATTTCGAGGGGAAATTCCATGCCGTCCTTGCGGCGTCCTGTCAGGTCGCGCCCCTTGCCCATCACCCGTTGTTCAGGATTGGCGATATAGCCATTGCGCATGGCGACATGGCCCGCGTGGAAACGATGCGGCAGCAATATCTCGATCGGTTGGCCGGTCAACTCACCCGTTTCATACCCGAACATGGCATCCAACTGGGTATTGCTGTGCGCGATCTTGCCCGATCCGTCGGCCAATATCATCCCATAAGGCGCGGCTTCGAAGATCGAGCGGAAGGCCGCTTCGGTATCGCGGCGCGCGGTGACATCGATGACGGTCGCCAGTGTCACGGACTGGCCATTGAATGTGGTCGGCTTCAGCCCGATCTCGACGGGAAATTCCGACCCGTCAGCGCGACAAGCATAAAGATCGCGCCCGGCGCCCATGCTGCGCTGGGAAGGGGCACGCACATATGCCAGGCGGTCCGTAACGTGCCGCTGGCGCAGGTGGGCTGGCAACAGCATGTCCACATTCGCGCCAGACAGCGCGCCTTCCGCGTGGCCGGTCATCCTCTCCAGCTCGGTATTGGCAAACAAAATCACGCCGCCGGGATCGACCAGCGCCAGACCCATAGGCATGGCATTGGCGAGTTCACGAGACGTGAGATCGCTATCCAGCCGCGTGCCGGGCAATAATGTTTCATCGGCAAGCATAGGCTTCGCCATTACCCTCATCCTTTCCGCGCCGGGGCTCCGGCATCCCGTCCGGCGAAGATGGCGGTTGGCATAATATGATCCCGCAACCCGAACGCGAGTTCATTATAGGCGGCCCGAGTGGCAAAGTTGCGCCACAGGCAATAATTCTGGGGGCCAGGCAAAACACCGAACGCCATGCAGTTTCTGATGGAAGGAGCACGCGCGGGCAAACCGGTTCTTTACATCACAACCTCACGCTGTCTTCGCGATGATCCGCGAAGGCGACAGGGCTGAGAGGGCAGCGAACATCTTCGCTTGCTTTGGCTGAACACGGATAGATATGGTGGGCGATGATGGTCAAGCCTTGCCGATACGATCACTCGAAAATCGGGCATTGACCTGGACCTGCAGATTGCAAACACTCGACCCTTAAGGAAATCGTCGGACAATTCGGACAACAGGGTATCGCGCAAGGAGGTGCATTTGAACGTCGATGAACCAACCTATGTTCGCCTCGTTCGCGGTACGATCGGTGATGAGGAAGCTGCGAGTGCTCTCGATGTTCTTTCGGTCGTTTCCTCGCTGCGAGCCGAAACCGGCGACCATGTATCGCGCGCCGCCTTTGCGATGGCGCTTAATATCATTCTGTTTGCGCGATTATTACAGCGTGTGCCGAGCGGCGCTGCCTATATTGATCGATATGTGCGCGGCACTGGCGCCGCGCAGTTCGATCACGGAGCGCTACGCATGATAAAATTTGCGAACGGTCCGACCGGTGCTTTGCCGCAAGGGAAGGAGGCGATCGCCCGCATACTTGAGCCGATTGGCTATCATGAGGCGGGTGTATATCCGCTTCCCAAATTGCGGATGACGGGGCGCGCCTATACGCATATCGATCACCCCGCGTCGATCCCGCAATTTTTCGTCAGTGAGCTGCATGTCGAAGAATTCGATGAGCTGTTTCAGGCGGCTGCGCGCCGGGTTTTCGGATGTTCGCGTGATCCTGTCACTCCCGATACCATCAAAACCTTGGCGCGCTTTGCGGAGGAAGAGACAATCCCGCTTGTCGATGCCCTGTCTATTCTGCCCAATGTTGTGGAGGCATTCGGGCGGCATCATGACGCCGTGAGTCTGGAAGATTATGAAATGCTTTTGTCCCAATCCCCCGAAGCTGCATGGATCGCCACGGAGGGAAACGCGTTCAATCACGCTACGGATCGGGTGGCCGATGTCGAGGCGCTGTCTGTCCGATTGCGCGCCGATCAAGGATGGGGTCGAAATCTCCGCGAATGGCCGCGTCCGGCAGACGGCTTTACATGCGGATCCCGTGGAGCGGATTTTCATAGCGCAAGACGGCGGGGAGGTTCGGCGCGTGGTTCCAGGTTCCTTTTACGAATATATATCTCGTGATGTCATTCCCGAAACCAGCGAGCTCGACCTCACGTTCGATAGCGGTAATGCCACCGCTATTTTTGGCATGACGCGGGCGACATGAGGTATTTAGTCCGCGCCGCCGTAACAGACGATCTCGAAGCTCTTTATGAGATGGCGAAGCTGACCGGGGGCGGATTCACCAACCTGCCGCCTGATCGCGATGCTCTGGCGGAGCGGCTGGCGCGTTCACAGGCGGCGTTTGAGAGCGACGGGGAACATCCCGCCGACCATGTATATATTCATGTGCTGGTCAATACGGAGAGCGGACGCGTGTGTGGCACCGCCCAGACATTCTCGCTGATCGGTGAAACATGGCCCTTTTACAGCTATCGGCTGGCCAATATCACGCAAACCAGCAAGGAACTTGGCCGCACATTCAAGGCGAACACGCTTTCGCTGACGACCGATATGGACGGATCGTCGGAGGTCGGCGGCCTTTTCCTTCACCCCAATGAACGGGCGGGGGGATTAGGCCGTTTGCTCGCTCGCAGCCGCTATCTGTTCATTCGCCAGCATCGTGCACGCTTCGCCGACCGAGTCATTGCTGAGCTGCGCGGTATCGTAGATGAAGCCGGGTGCGCGCCATTCTGGGATGCGCTTGCCGGAAAGTTTTTCGGCATGACTTTTCAGGAAGCCGACCATTTCAACAGCCTTCACGGGACGCAGTTTATTGCCGACCTGATGCCGAAACATCCAATCTATCTGGCGATGCTGCCGGAAAGCGCCCTGCGGGTAATCGGGGTTCCCCACTCGCAAGGGCGTGCGGCGATGGTGATGCTCGAAAGCGAAGGATTTCGTTACGACGGGTATGTCGATATTTTTGATGGTGGACCGACCATGACCGCGATGACCGATCAAATTCGCACCGTGAGAGAGAGTATAGCCGGACAGATATTATTCGGAGAGCCAATGACCGTGCGCCCCGCGCTGGTTGGGACCGGACATCTGCAGAATTTTCGCGTGGGCACCGCGCATATCGATGGAGATGTAGATATTCGCATGGATGCGGGAGACTCGGCATTACTTGGGGTGTCGCCTGGTGACGATGTGCTCCATGTTCCGGTTTAATTAACATGCTGACCGAGATTAATTTCGATGGCATCGTCGGGCCGACCCATAATTTTGCGGGTCTGAGCTTGGGAAACCTCGCGGCAACGCACCACGCAGGACAAGTTTCGCATCCGCGCACGGCCGCGCTGGAAGGCATTGCAAAAATGCGCAAGGCGCTCTCGCTGGGACTGCCCCAGGGCGTGCTGCTCCCGCATGATCGACCCGATCGCCAATGGTTGGCGGCGTTGGCGACGACCGTGGAGGAGGCCGAGCCGGGTTTGCGCGTCAATGCGCTTTCCGCTTCCTCGATGTGGTCGGCCAATGCTGCCACAGTTTCTCCCGCGCCCGATACCGGGGATGGGCGCTGTCACCTGACTGTCGCCAATTTGCTAACGATGCCCCATCGCAGTCATGAATGGCCCGAAACCTTGCGTCAGCTCAGCATCGCATTTGGTGATGGGGATCATTTCGCAATACATGGCCCCGTGTTGCCGCCGTTCGGCGATGAAGGAGCGGCCAATCACATGCGGCTGGCAACTGCGCATGATGCACCGGGTGTTGAGATATTTGTCTATGGCATAAGCGGCGGTTCCTTTCCCGCCCGGCAGCATGTGGAGGCATCGCGTGTTGTCGCCCGGCGGCATGGGCTAGACCCACGGCGGACATTGTTTGTCGCGCAATCGCCCGAAGCCATCGACGCCGGCGCATTTCACAATGATGTCGTTGCCGTAGCTGATATGAACGTGCTGTTCGCGCACGAACAGGCCTTCGCGGATAAAGAGCGTTTTTACACCGATTTGCTTGCCATCATGCCTGAGGCGGAGATTGTCGAAGTCCCGGCCAACCGGATTAGCCTGGCCGATGCGGTTGCGAGCTATTTGTTCAACGCGCAGCTTGTCATGCCTACGGATGGTGAGCGAACGCTGCTGCTACCTATCGAAGCACATGAAAATGCTACCGTATGTGGCTGGTTGCAGGAAATGGTCGCGAGCAACGGCCCGATCCGGCGGCTCGAACTGGTTGATGTCCGGCAATCCATGGCCAATGGTGGCGGACCGGCATGTCTTCGCCTGCGTGTGGTGGCAGATCCGCAGACCGTGGACCCGCGCTTCCTGGTTGATGCCGCCAAACTTGATCTGATTACCGCAATCATCGTGGCGCATTGGCCCGAAGAGATCGAATATGCGACGTTAAGTTCGCCCATGCTGTGGCGGGATGCGCAAAATGCGCGCGCGAAGTTGTTTGAGGCGCTCGGTATCCCTTTATGCTGATCGGAAGGTGAGGATATGAGTGAGGAACTGCGATCCATTGATCCTGCATCCGGGGAGCTTGTCTGGTCGGGCGCGATCGCTTCTGCCGCCCAATGCGAGGCGGCCGTCGCGCGCGCGCGGATCGCCTTTGCGGACTGGTCCAATAGCTTGCTTGAGGAACGGATCGCGACAGTTCGACAATTTGGCGAAATACTCGACGCGCGCCTGGAGATGATCGCCCAGACCATATCACGCGAAACGGGCAAGCTGCTGTGGGAAAGCCGTGCCGAGGTGCGCACGATGATTGGGAAGGTCGCCGTGTCGATCGCAGCGCAAGACGAACGCGCGGGCCAAAGTATGACCGCCATGCCGTTCGGTCAGGCAGTTTTGCGCCACCGCCCCCTTGGCGTGATGGCGGTGCTTGGGCCGTATAACTTCCCAGGTCATTTACCCAACGGCCATATCGTACCTGCGCTGCTCGCTGGCAATTGCGTGGTGTTCAAGCCATCGGAAGAAGCGCCGATGACCGGCGAACTGATGACGACTGCATGGGCGGATGCAGGCTTGCCCGAAGCCGTATTTCAGGTCGTTCAGGGCGACAGTTCGACCGGTAAGGCTCTCGTTGCAGCGGACATCGATGGGCTGCTTTTCACAGGATCAGCACAGGCCGGCGCGCAACTTCGCCATGCGCTGGCCGACCGACCGCATGTAATCCTTGCGCTGGAATTGGGCGGCAACAACCCGCTTGTCGCATGGGATGGCGATCCGGAAGCTGCGGCGTCGATCATCGTGCAATCAGCTTTCATTACCACCGGTCAGCGCTGTTCCTGCACCCGCCGCCTGATTCTTCCCGCCGGGGCTGCGGGCGATGCGATACTCAAGGCGACACTGGCGCTTACCGACAGCATCAGGATTGCCGCCTGGAATGAACCGGAATCTGCTTACATCGGACCGCTCGTGTCCGCACGGGCCGCGCGTAATGCTCATAGGGGCGCTGCCCGTCTGGTCGAATCCGGTGCCCGGAGCCTCCGCCCCTTCACACATATCGTCGGACGAAGCGAAGCCTTCGTGACGCCAGCGGTGATGGACGTGACCCGCGTTACGGTTCCCGATGCCGAGATTTTCGCGCCACTTTTACAGGTCATCCGGGTTGCCGATTTCGAGGCAGCGATCTGCGCAGCTAACGACACGAAATTCGGTCTGACCGCCGGTCTCATTAGCGAAGATGACACGCACTGGGCGCAGTTTTTGTCGCGCGTGCGCGCCGGTATCGTCAATCGCAATCGCCCGACAACGGGGGCCTCCTCCACCATGCCCTTCGGTGGTGTCGGGCAATCTGGCAATCATCGCCCAAGCGCCTATTATGCTGCGGATTATTGCGCCTATCCGGTCGCAAGCTTTGAAGCTAAACAGGCGATGGACAAGGCATTACCGCAATGACACAGGGCCGCAGCCCGCTGACTTTGGAAGCCGGCGATCGCGACATGTTAGAGCGGATCGCGGCAACAGGAGACGCGATGATCGCGCGCGCAATTGCGTGGGCGAACATCAACTCCGGTAGCCGCAACCTTGCAGGATTGACTGCCCAGGCGGCGCAGCTCGAACCCGCAATGCAGGAATTTGATGGGACGTTTGAACGAATACCCCTCGCCGATACGCTCGTTATCGATGCTGATGGGCGAGAGGTGACGCAGACTAACGGCGATGCGTTACGCTTGACAATGCGGCCCAAGGCCCCCGTTCAGATCGTGCTGACCGGGCATTATGATACCGTTTATCCGGCGGACACCGACTTTCGTTCCGTTGTCACTCTTGCTGATGGCACGCTTCATGGTCCCGGCATCGCCGATATGAAGGGCGGCATATCCTTGATGCTCGCGGCGCTTGCAGCGTTCGAGGATCATGCCTTGTTCGCCAACATCGGCTATCGCGTTTTGCTCTCGCCCGATGAGGAAACGGGATCGCTCGCCTCCGCGCCTTTACTGGCTGCACTCGGCGCGACGGCGCATGTCGGAATGACATATGAGCCAGCACTCGCCGATGGCAAGCTGGCTGCCGCACGCAAAGGATCGGGCAATTATCATATCGTTGTTCAAGGAAAGGCGGCCCACGCTGGACGCAATTTCAATGAGGGACGCAATGCGTTGATGGGCGCCGTCCGTCTTGCGGAAAGGCTGGACGCACTCAACGGTCAACATGACGACGTCACCGTCAATATTGCGCGTATCGACGGCGGCGGCGCGCTGAACGCAGTTCCCGAGCGCGCGGTTCTGCGGTTTAACATACGCGTACCAGACGCCAGCGCCCAAGCATGGTTGAATTCGAGGCTTGATACTGTCTTGGCGCAGAGCCTCGGTACAGATCTAAGCGTTGCGCTCTATGGTGGCGTCACCCGACCACCCAAGCCGTTTAATGCCGCTCAGCAAACGCTCTTTGCTGCCGTGGCAGCGACCGGCGCGCTCATCGGGCAGGATATCAGCTGGACATCATCAGGCGGCG
>JBDTLS010000009.1:0-24131 GCA_039934655.1 Sphingobium sp. | reverse complement strand
GCCGCGCAGGATTTCACGTGCGCCGCCGCGCAGTGAGAAGGTCGGCGCGGCCCGGGTCGTAAACTCGATCGCCCGCCCCAGATCGGGGGGCGGCGTGACGAACAAGCTCCTGACCGCCGGCGCGGTACGCTGCTCAAGCTCGGCGCCGAGATCCTTGGTGATAACGGCGAGATAGGCGGGATCCTCCCCCTTCTCCAGCTTGCCCGCGACGGTGAGCGACAAGGACCGCATCACGGCAGTCTCCGCGATCAACGTGCCCAGTGTTGCCAGGTCGCCATTCTCAATGTCGGCCGCGCGCTTCGTCGCCAGTTCCCGCGTGGCCGCAGCCACCAGCGGAAATGCGCTGAGGAACCGTTCAGAACCGCTACGTTCAAGTGCCAACTCGGATGTGACTTGCGACCAGCCCTCGCCCTCCACACCTAGTAGACGCTCGTCGGGGACGAATACGTCGTTGAAGACGACTTCGTTGAAATGCGCGTCGCCATTGAGATCGGGTATCGGTCTGATTTCGAGTCCGGGGCTGTCCAGCTCGATCAGGAACTGGGTCAGTCCGCCCTGACGAGCCTCCCGCGCTGACCCCGTCGTGCGGAACAGCCCGATCATTACCTGGCAATATTGCGCGTTCGTGGTCCACAGCTTCGTGCCGTTCAACCGCCAGCCACCCGTGTCGCGGTTCGCGCGGGCCTCGATCGCGGCGAGGTCCGACCCTGCATTGGGCTCACTCATGCCGATGCAAAAGGAAATGTCGCCCTTCGCTATGCCCGGCAGATATCGTTGCTGCTGCGCGCTCGTGCCGACTTTCAGGATCAGCGGGCCGCTCTGGCGATCCGCGACCCAGTGCGCGCCGACCGGTGCGCCGGCGGCCAACAGCTCTTCCTGCAGGACGAAGCGTTCCAGCGCGCTGCGGCCAGAACCGTACGGCGTCGGCCAAGTCATGCCGATCCAGCCCCGCTTGCCTAGCTCGCGGCTGAACGCGCGATCGAATGCGGCCCATGAGTGCGCGCGATCAAATGTCGTCCAGCTGTCCGAATAGTCGGCAAGAAATTCGCGTACCTGCCTGCGCAGCTCGATCGCCGCTGGCGGAAGGGCCGTCACTTGCTGCATCAAGGTCATATTACCCCTCTCGCGGCGAGGGCCGAGACCGCGCCCTCGTCGAGACCAAGCATGTCATGCAGCACCTCGACAGTATGCTGACCGATGACGGGGGGCCCAAGCTTGTATTCGGCCACCGATTCCGAGCATCGGATCGGGCTCGGGGCGACTACAATCTCACCTGACAAGGCGTGCGGCAGCGTCACCGTCATCTCGCGTGCGCGAAAATGCGGGTCCGCCTGCAGCTCGGACATACGATTGATCGGACCGCAGGACACGCCTGCCGCATTCAGCAGCTCAATCCAATGCTCGCGCGGTTTTTCAACCAAGATTTCGGTAAGTGCCGCAGCGAGCGCGTGACGATTGGCAACGCGGGCGCCCATCGAGTTGAACGACTCATTGTCTACCCATTCCGGCTTGCCGACCGCAAGGGCCAGCCTCGTGAACTCACGATTGTTGAAAGTCGCGATGAGCAGATAGCCATCGAGCGTGCGATAGACACCATAGGGCGACGCGCTCGGGTGATCGTTCCCCGTTCGCGGCATCTCGAATCCACCATTGAACCAGGCTGTGAAGGTGTTCGCCATTGCCGCGACCTGGGAATCGAACAAAGAGATGTCGATCGATTGCCCGCGCCCGGTCCGGTCCAGCTCGCGCAGCGCCAACAATATTCCGATGACGGCGTCCTTGCCGGCCAGGATGTCGGCGATCGGCACACCGACGCGCATCGGCGGCCCGTCCGGATCGCCCGTCACGCTCATCAGGCCCGACATCGCCTGCATCAGAAAGTCGTAGCCGCTCCGTGAGGCATAGGGGCCGGTTTGGCCGAAACCGCTGATCGAGCAGTAAATCAGACGGGGATTGATCTGCTTGAGCGACTCATAGTCCAAGCCGTACTTCGCCAAGGTGTTGGGCCTGAAATTCTCGACGAAGACATCGACCTTTGCCGCGAGCGTGCGCAGCATTTGGGCCCCCTCCTCGCTCTGGAAGTTGACGGCGATCGACCGTTTGTTTCGGTTCGCCGCCTGGAAGTAGGTCGACTCGCGCGTTTCATGTCCATCGGTGTCGATCAGCCACGGCGGACCAACATGGCGCACATCATCCCCCTCGCCAGGCCGCTCGACCTTGATGACATCCGCACCGAAATCCCCAAGGCACTGGGTTGCCGTCGGCCCTGCGACGACCCGCGTCATATCGAGCACTTTGACACCAGACAAAACAGACATCGACAAACTCCCCTGCCCTTTCGATCAAGAAGGGGCTCCATCCAGTCGGTTTAGGAGCCGCGACTTGCGTATGGAACGCGAATTGCGCGCGGGCCGACAGTTACTGGAAATCCGTTATTGTCCGGCCGGTCACTGCGTCGAGGCGCCGCCGAGCACCGCCGTGACTTGACTGGACAGAAAGCCGCCATTGCCGTGCGCGACCGCGATCTCGGCACCTTCGACCTGCCGGTCGCCAGCGGCTCCTGTTAACTGCCGAAAAGCTTCGACGACCGTGAACAGGCCGTACATGCCGGGATGCACGCAGGCCAGCCCCCCGCCATTGGTATTGACCGGTAATTTGCCGCCCGGTCCTGTGATGCCCGACGCGACAAACGACCCGCCCTCGCCTTTCTTGCAGAAGCCAAGATCCTCGAGGAACATGATCGTGTTGATTGTGAAGGCATCGTACAACTCGACGACGTCCACGTCAGACGGCCTGATCCCGGCTTGCGCGTAAGCGCGCGCGCCGCTGAACGTTGCCGCCGATGTGGTCAGATCGGGCATTTGCGCGATCTGATAATGATCGGTAGCCTCACCGACGCCGAGCAGATATGCGGCCGGTCGCTGTTCCACCCAATCCTTGCGCACCATCACAATTGCAGCCGCGCCATCTGTGACCAGGCAGCAATCAAGCACGGACAGTGGGTCAGACACCATCCGGGCGCTGAAATAATCCTCCGGGCTTAGCGGTTTGCGCATGAAAGCCTCCGGATTCAGCATCGCCCATTCGCGCGCCGTCCTAGCCACCGCATAAAGATGATCACGGGTTGTTCCAAATTCGTACATGTGGCGGCTCGCCGCCAAGGCATAGCCGCTGACCGGCAACCGCGGACGGTACGGCTTTTCGTAGAGATTTGGGGCCGCCGCACTCACGAGGCCGCCGCTGCCGGTACGTTGATTGCTGCCATACGCAATCAGCGCGACATCGATCTCACCAGCCGACAGCGCGTGCGCGGCGACGTTCATGTGCGTGAGGAAGGCCGATCCGCCGGTGCGGTTGTTGTTCGTTAGCTTTGGCTGAATCCCGAGATATTCGGCGAACGAGAGACCGCTCAAAAAGTCATTCGGCAGACCGACGAAGAGGCCGTCGACCTGCGACAGAGTGAGGCCAGCCTGCTCCAATGCCGCCAAGGCGGCGCGACTGGCAAGATCCATTGACGTAAAGCCGGGGGCTTCACCGATCCCGAAGGTAGCCGCGCCGATCAGAGCGGCCCGTGTGCGACGATCGCTGGCCATGTTCAGGCGTCCTTTCCGGCATTGGCATCCGCAAGCGGTTCGAACACCACTGCGTGATGCTCTTCGAATGGAACGATCCGTGCCATGACGCGCATGCCGATGGCCACATCGGCGGGTTCGACCCCCTCGACCCGACTGAGCATTCGCGGGCCGTCGTCCAGTTCGATGATCGCCACATTGTAATCGGCCTGCGGAGGCCGCACGCGCACGAGAGTCGTCGCATGGACCGTGCCAAGGCCTGTCGCCTCGACCCATTCCAGATCGGTGCTGCCGGTGCCCGGCTCGGCGACGCGGGGATAGAAGAACGGCTTCCCGTGCGCCCGGCGCCGTTGAAGCATGAATCTTCCCTGCGCCAGGAAGGCGAGATATTCCTGGTCGGGACGTATTGCATTGGAGGTCACTTGCACGAACTCACCTTCTTCACGAACTGATATGATAGCCGCCATTCACCGAGATGATCTGGCCGGTAATATACGACGCCGCCTCCGAAAGCAGGAAGCAGACCGGGTTGGCTACCTCCTTCGGCGATCCCCAGCGACCTAGCGGGATTTGAGCGAGATAGGTGTCACGAAACTTCTCACCTCGGACAACCTCTGTCATCGGCGTTTCGACCACACCGAAGGCAACCGCATTGACTCGGATTCCTTTGGGCGCCCATTCGCGGGCGGCTGACATCGTGAGGCCGTTAAGCCCAGCCTTGGCCGCACCGTAATTGATCTGACCAACCGTCCCGCGACGCCCTGCATCGGAAGAGACATTGACGATCGCTCCGGGGGCCTTCGTATCGTCGGCGGCCTGGGCGAGCATCTTCCTCCCGACCGCCTGAAGCAGCCGGAACGCAGCCGTCAAATTCACGTCGATAACCGCATCCCAGGTTTCCATATCCATCTTGTGGATCATCGAGGCGCGCGAGATACCGGCGTTGTTGACCAACCCATCGATCCTGCCAGCCCATTCGGCTGCCTTATCGACGGTGCCGGTGACGAAGCCGCCGTCGGTGACGTCTCCGGCGGCCACCATCAAGCGGCCATCTCCGAACTCGTCGCGAAACTGACTCAACGCATCATCATTGCGGTCCATCGCCACGACCCGCCCACCAAGCTCAAGGATGGCGTTCGCGATGGCGCGACCGATACCTTGGCCGGCCCCCGTCACGATGACCGTCTTACCCTCCAGCGACATGGGATTAATCATTGATCAGCTCCGTGAATAAAAGGTGGGGACGCAGCTACAGCAAATGCCGTCGCGCCAGATTTCGTCAGGCGCTCACCGCGGGGATTTCAGCTTGGGTACGCGTCAGTTCTGGGCCTGATAAGGTCGCTTGATGGCAACCGGACCGCTAAGGTTCGCCCGCTGCCAGCTCAACGCCAGAACAGCCGCCCGCGACCGTACACAGAACAGGTCGTGCATATCCGAGGCGCCCAACATCATTGATTAGAGGCCTTCCCCGAGAATGACTGACGCATGCGATCGTAGCAACGGAAGGGCCGGGCGACAGCCCCAAAATATGGGCTGCGCCGATTACCACATATGCATCACGACTGGGACGTGAACCAGCGATCGCGTGGTCACGCCGCTGCCTGCGGTTCGTCATCCTTCATCAGAACATGGCTATGGATGAGCTCGCTCAACCTCGCGATCAGCTCGTCCTTTTGGGGCGCGATCACTTCGGCCGCGCCCCCGATGCCGATCACCGTCGGCACGGGAAAGACTTGCTCTGGAAGGCTCAGCACGATCACCGCCGCGCCAGGGCTGATCTCGCTTCGATCGAGGTAAAAATACTTGTTTTCACGGATGAAGTTTACATCCGCCATTAGCTCGTCGAGACACAGCAAACTCTCGTGCACTTGCTTCTCGGCGTTGACACGGCGGACAAGCTTGCTGATCTCCGAATCCGGCACGTCCTTTAACAGCGCCCGCCCGCTTGCTGATCGGAGTAGTGGCCGTTGCTGCCCCGGGGTCAGGTAAAGCCGCAACGAAGTCGTGGACTGGGCGACCTGGATATATTGCGAAAAGAGTTTGTTGCGTATCGCCAGATAGGCAGTCTGCCCCGAGATTTTGTTGGCCATGCGCACCAGGGAAGATAGCCGGTCCTCGCCGTGCAGCTGATCGAAGGCCCATGACCCCAGCAGCCGAACTCGGCTGGTCGGTACGAATGTGCGATCACGGTTATTGTAGGCCAGATATCCCAGCACGTTGAGGCTTCGCATGATCTCGGAGGTGCTGGACTGAGGATAATCCAGCGAACGGGCGACCTGCGCGATGTTGGCGGGCCCCTGATGGTGATCGAAAAACTCCAGGATCTGCACGGTGCGCCCGGTCGATTTTACCACGTTGGCGGGCAATGCCTCCCACTTTATCGGCATGCCAGTACCGTCTTGCGCTCCAATTTGCGAACCATCGGTTGCATCCTCGAGTGGGAGTATTTCCTCACCACCCCGGTCGATTTCAGCTACCAGTTCCACTGCCAACTCCTCTTCCCAAGTCCCACGCCGGTGCCAATCGCTCCACGCCGCATTCTTTGCAGGACTCTTGGAGAGTAGCGCGCGGCCAACGTTAACACATATGTGTTGCCAGTGAAAGCGCGGCTCGGACTAGCACGCGCTCAACACATATGTGTTAAGAACCGGATTGCCCTCCCCCGGGGCCGGTTGGAAAAACGCAGAGGCTAACTTGCGAGATTGGGTAGCTGCCGAATGTTCAACTGGTGGGCTGGAGCGCAGCTCGCGCCGCACAGTCCTGACCGCGGCACCGCCGCCGCACGCCACGAACACGGCAACGCTGCTCGATCCCGGCTAGGGACCGAGCAGCGGCGCTACTGCGCCAAAGCGTTCAGTTCACCATCGACATACCACCGCTGACGCTGAGCGTCTGGCCGGTGATATAATCCGATTCCCCGCTGGCGAAAAACAGCACGGCGTTCGCGATTTCCTCTGGCTCGGCCACGCGGCGGAAGGGAATGACGCTCTTGAGGCCCTCCTTCAACTTGTCCGACTGCACATGGTACAGCGGTGTGTTCGTCGGCCCCGGCGCGACGCAATTGACGTTCACCTTGCCGCGCGCCGCCTCACGGGCGAGCGTCTTGGTGAAAGAGATGATGCCGCCCTTGGCCCCGGAATACACCGCCTCGCCAGGGCTGCCGATACGGCCGGCATCGCTGGAGATGTTGACCACCTTTCCATAGCCTTGCTCCATCATGCCGGGCACGAAATGGTGACACAGGTGTACAGGACCGAGATAGTTGATGGCGACGATCAGGTCCCACGTCTCCGGCTTGCTCTTGAGGAACGGTTCGACCAGATCCCAGCCAGCCGAGTTGACGAGAATGTCGAGCGTGCCGACCTTCCCGAGGATCGACGCGGCGAACGCGTTGATGCTGTCACGATTGGTCAGGTCGAGCTTCTCGAACTCCGCCTTGCCGCCGGCGGCACGGATCTCCGCGGCGACCGCCTCTCCGCCTTCTTCGTTGACATCGGCGACGAAGATCCGCGCGCCCTGCTCAGCCGCCATCTTCGCGATGGTCTTGCCGATGCCCGAGGCGGCACCAGTCACCACCATCGATTTGCCTTCAAATCTACCCGTCATTTTGAACACCTTTCCTTGAGATAATGATGCGGATCAGACCTTGCAGGTCGGATCGAACTTAGGCGCGCGCTTTTCGCGATGCGATGCGACGCCTTCCTGCACTTCCGGTCCGGTCAGGCCAAGCATCTCGTATGCGACCGAGGCGTCGAACGACGGACCTGCCATGCGGAACCAGTTGTTGAGCGAGGACTTGGTCCAACGGATCGCGCTCGGCGCGCCGTTTGCCAGCCGCGTGGCGACTTCCAACGCCTTCGCGTCCAGGTCCTCGTCCTCGACGGCGAGCGAGATCAGGCCTATCCGCTCTGCTTCCTCGCCCGAAACCGCCTCGCAGGTCAGCAAATAGTATTTCGCTTTGGCCATACCGCACAGCAGGGGCCAGATGATGACCGAGTGATCGCCTGCAGCGACGCCCAGGCGCGTATGGCCGTCAATGATGCGCGCGTTCTTCGACGCGATTGACACGTCCGCAAGCAGCCCGCAAACGAGTCCGGCGCCCACCGCTGGGCCGCGCATCGCGCTGATGATGGGTTTATTGCAGTTGATGATGTTGTAGACGAGACTGCGCGTTTCTTTCCAGATCTGGTTCCGGAAGTGATAGTCGGTCATCGAACGCTCGACGATCGCGAAATCGCCGCCCGCCGAGAAGGCCTTCTTGCCACCGCTTAGGATGACCGAAGAGATTTCCTCGTCGTCGTCGATGTCGCGCCAGATGGTCACCAATTCCTTGTGCATTTGCGCGCAGACGGGAGTCAGTCGCTCCGGATCACCCATCGTGATCCGCAAGACACGGTCTGCCGGAAAATCGAACAGGAGCTTTTCATAATTCTTGAGATAGGCGGACATAGAACCTCCCATGGAGATGAGTTGCGTTTGCTACGGTCGAAAGAGGATACGGATAACCGCGTTCCCGCGACAGACCGTTACGGGTAGTTAGCAATCAAGGCCCTGCAAGAACCATCCAAATTCCCGCGACGCGATGATATACCGGGTACGTGGCAGATACCGAGCGCGACGGCCCGCGCATTGATGCGCGCGCCCGATTTTTGCAGAAGGGTAGTAGACCGTGTCAATGCCGCGACACCGTCGGCCTCATCAATCCGGATTGCGGCCAGGGTAAGACGGCCGCCACGGCGTTTAATATCTGTGAAGGGATGAGTAAAATGTCTGACGGCACCGTCAAGAGTATGCGCGTCAGCGACAATCCAATCGCGGCAAACGAAGGCGCATCGTTGTGGGACTTCGGATCGGGGGTTGCCTGTTTCAATGTCCACACAAAGATGAATGCGCTCAATGTACCGGCGCTCGAAATACTGGACCATGCCATCTCGCGCGCAGGCGAAGCGTTCAACGCGTTGGTGATCGGAAACGACGATCCGCGCGCGTTCTCCGCTGGCGCTGATCTAGCGTATAACCATGCGATGGTATCGCGACAGGATTGGCCCGCGCTGGCGACTTATTTCAGTAAAGGACAGAATCTCTATCAGAGGCTCGCCGCGATGCCAGTGCCGGTCGTTGCCGCTGTGCACGGCTTCGCGCTCGGCGGCGGCTGCGAGATCATGCTGCACTCGCACGCAGTAGTCGCACATACCAAGCTACGTGCGGGCCTCCCAGAAATCAAGGTGGGCCTCATTCCGGCCTGGGGAGGCTGTACGCAACTGCTGCTGCGCTGCGTCGAACGGCTTGGACCGGAGGACGGTCTAGCCCTTGCGCTGGCTACGCTGCAGGCGGGAGAAATCGCGACATCGGCCGAACAGTCCGAGGCGATGGGCCTGCTGCGACCGGGGACGCAGGTTGTCTCCGAACGCGCAGACCTGCTTCCCGCGGCGGTCGACAAGGCGCTGGCGATGATGGCCGAAGGGTTCACGCCGCCTGCCCCATCAACGCTGACGTATTGCGGCGAAGTGGCGTTTGCCAAGCATTTGCAGCAGGTCGAAGATACCGTTGCCGACGGCACACTGGACCCCGATGGGGCCGCCGTAATGCGTGAGATCGTGGCGATCCTGACCGGTTACCCTACGGTAATAGAGAAGGGCACACACCCAATCGCGATTTCGCTGGCTGGCGAACTAGCGGGCGCCGCTCGCATGATCCGGACACCGGCGGCAATGGCGGCCATTACAAAACTTATCGGTGCCTGAGCCCGATCGTGGGGCACCGCTTCTCGATCACGCCGGCGCATATCCGGTTGGATCATAGCCCTTGAAAGGATGCAGACATTGACCACTGAACAAGATCTTGGTGCCGACGCCGCCCGGCCGGGGGCCGCAATCATGGCGGAACGTCGTATCGCATTGAGCGATACGCTATTCCACGACAAGGTGGTGCTGGTCTCGGGCGGCGCGACGGGCATCGGGCGAGCGCTGGTCTGGATCCTGGCGCGGCTGGGGGCCAAGGTCGTCACCTGCGGTCGCTCGTCCGAAAAGCTCGACGTCTTGCGCGACGAATTGGCCGGATATGGCTATTCTATCCTTACCGTTCCGACCGACATCCGCAGCGCGGAGGATGTTGCCGCGCTCTTCGAGCGGGCTCAGCAGGCGCATGGCCGCTTGGATTTACTGATCAACAATGCTGGCGGACAGTTTCCGCAGGCCGCGATCGACATGAGCGCCAATGGTTTCCGCGCCGTCGTCGACAACAACCTGTTAGGCACTTGGTCGATGATGCAGACCGCCGCACGCTATTGGCGTGACACCGGCACACCCGGCTCAATCGTCAATGTGGTTGCCGTCGTGGATCGCGGCATCCTTGGTGCGGCCCATACAGCCGCCGCGCGCGCCGGGGTCATTTACCTGTCCAAAACCGTCGCGGTGGAGTGGATTCCGCTGAATATCCGCGTCAATTGCTTGGCGCCAGGCACCATTTTCACCGAAGGCATGGCGGGCTATCCCGAAGCGGTAAAGAAGACGTTCGCGCGGAGCAACCCGATGCTCCGGCTCGGTGATCCGTGGGAAATCGCCGAGGCGTGTCTGTTCATCGGATCCGACGCCAGCTCGTTCACCACGGGCGAAATTCTGCGTGTCGATGGCGGCGGACAACTTTGGGGTGAGCAATGGACGCAGGGCAAGCCCGACTATTTCGTCGAATAACGACCGCCGCGAGATTGGCTGGCTCCAGCCGCTTGCTCTGCGCGCGGTTCGGCTCCCAATCGGTGTCGGGCAGGTTTTCGGACTTGCCCGGCAGCGATTTTACAGGATGATGCTGATCTTGCCGGGCGGTTGTAGGCTGTTCATGCCGAGCATGACCCGTTTCCGACGGATTCGCAAATCTCCATCCACGTCCACCAACGTGTAGTAGATATGGCCGATATAGGTATCGGTGATGTGGTGTTTCGAACGATAAGTCGTGAAACTGCAGGCAAGGTGTACGCCGCGCTCATCGGCGCTTTCGATGCGGAAATTGCTAATCATGCGAACGGTGACCGAATGAGGCCACTCGGCATGCGCCGTCGGCTTTTTGAGCCGAGTGACGCGATGGCTCAGTCTTCTGTAATCATCCGCAACGTAAAACAGGGCGTTATCGGGCTGAACTTCAAGACCTTTGCCCATCGTCGGCACTTCATAAACGGAGTCGGGCGTGAACAGTTCGTACCATTCGTCCAGCCGCCACTGGTCGAGCAGCGCAGATTCCAGATAGAGAAAGTCCTCATATTCAACGCGACTGCGCGGGACCGCAACTTGACGGACTTCACCCAGTTCCTGCACGGCCATCATTCGCCCTCCATACGGCGGTTCCACTCGCGCCAAAATGCCCGCATCTGCGCCTCGTCGTCCCCGCGCGGCGTCTCGCGCAGCATCCCGCGCGAGATATCGTTCCATGGCGCAAACTTGGCCGAACCATAGCCGCGCTGCGCAGACTCGATCGCCTCGACGTCGTCGGGTGTTGCAAAGCCTCCCGGCCCTAGAAATTCGAGGAAGTTGTTCAGCCGCCTGTGCCGCGCTTCGGGGGCCTCCCCCACCGGGGCCAACGCCCACGATCGAACGGTCATCAAATCGGGCGCTGTTGGGTAAAAGGTGCGTACCGTGATGGCCAGGATGTCGTTGATCACGTGATTGGGAAAGACGCCCATATTTAGATCGCGGTCGGCAATTTTCAGCGCGCGATCGGGTCCCACGCGTTCGGTGAGTTCGGTGACCATGCGCTTTTCGGCTGCTTTTCCCTCCTCGCCCCAGGTCGGGATGGATCGCGCAATCGGTCGGCCCCAAGGTGCGCGGGTTTCTACAACGGCATGGCCGTTACCCAAATCATGCGCAAAATTAATCTCGTCCAGCGCCTTCAGATCCACCGCCTCCGGTCCGCCCAATTCGTCGATCAGATAACCAAAGTAGGTCTCGTGCGTCTCTGACGCATGAAAACCGTCGTTGTTGTTCACATCTCCAGCACGTCCTGGCTCGTAAAAGCCTCGCGGTTGACCTTAGAATCTCCCGGCCTGCGCGTCTTCCCGCACCCAGCCGCTCGTTTTGCCTACTGGCTTTAAAAGCGTCGCCATCACCCTCTCCATAGTGGCGTCGTCAGCGATCCTAAGAGCCGGTGCCGAGTGCAAAGGCCTTCGAATTCGCGGCGGCGCTCAAAGCGTATTAGTACATATGTTTCATCCTAGCTGGCGCAAAATAGAATGCGCTGCGCTCCAGAGACTCGCCCTTGTCAGCGATCGCGGCGGTTGAATGGCGCACGGAGCCGCAATCAACGAGTATGCGGCAAATGCGGCTCTGCGGTTGCATCTCGACGACCCAATGCGGACATTAATACTCGAATTATCCTTCCACCTCGCGCCGAACAGAACAATAGAAGGGCGAAGGGAAATGGCGATGCGCCGTCTTGAATATATGGCGAGATTATGGTCAACCATGATTAAAGCGGCTGAATAAAAATGAGAGAGGTATCATGACAAAGCGCAGGCTGGACGGCAAGGTCGCCATTGTCACGGGCGCCGCTGGTGGCATGGGTCGCGGCTATGCCCTTCACCTCGCCAAGCTGGGCGCGGACGTCGCCATTTTTGACAAAGATCTGGAGGCGGGCAAACGGAATGGCGAGTATGCAGGCAGCGTTGCGCAAGAGATCCTTGATCTGGGTCAGCGAGTCGTCGCGATCCAGGCGGATCTTTCCAGCCGGGCGGAGGCCCAGGCAGCCGTGGAGCGGGCCGCGCGGGAATTGGGGTCTATCGACATCATCGTGAACAACGCGGGCGGCGCGATCACCCCGGCCGCCCAAAGTTACGCAACCAACTCGCCAGACAGCGACATCGAACTGCTGATCAGCGTTAACTTCCTGAGCGCGGTCTATTGCTGTCAAGCGGCCGTACCGCTGATGACCACGCCCGGCGGCTCCATCATCAATATCGTTACCTTCGGCGCCTTTGCCGGCGACAGCCAGGGGAAATACGCAGTCTACTCGGGGGCGAAGGCCGCACTTCTGACCTATACCCGTCATCTCGCGGTCGAACTCGGGCCGGTCGGCATTCGGGCCAACTGCATCGCGCCGGGACTCATCCACACACCCCGCGTTGCGGCTGCGGCGGCCGCTCGCGGCATGGGCACAGAGGATCAGGTCGCAGGCATTCCACTCCGCCGGTTCGGTAAGGTCGAGGACATGGTCGGTGCCGTCGAATTTCTCGGCAGCGACATGTCCAACTACATCACCGGCGAATGCATTCGGGTCACAGGCGGCCTGGGTCTGGTTTCGATGTGATAGCGCTGCCCCAGCCCCCGCAGGACGACGAGAACTCGGCCAACTCGTTTTACAGGTTGAAAAAACTGGTTTTGAAGGAAAGCTTAATCCAGGTCGAGCGCCGCGACGGCTTCGCCATTGTCATGCTCAATCGGCCGGAGCGCATGAACGCGCTCGTTCCCGAGTTGCTCGCCGAATTCGACGCCGCGATGCACGAGCTGGACGCGGATCCGGGCATTTTCGCCGTGGTCCTGACGGGCAAGGGCAAAGCTTTTTGCGCGGGCCTCGATGTTGCCGTGTTGCAGGAGGCAGGTCCTGAACCCTTCCTCCCGTTCAATCCGGCGCGGACCATCAGCCAGTGGAAGGGGCCCGTAATCGCGGCGGTCAATGGCCTCGCCGTCACCGGCGGCTTCGAAATCACGGTCGCCTGCGACATCGTGCTGGCTTGCCCTGACGCTGCGTTCGTCGATACGCATTCCCGAGTGGGACTGCTTCCCGGTTGGGGCCTTTCGGTTCGCCTGCACCGCGCGATCGGCATCTACCGTGCCAAGGAACTCGAACTGACAGGACGGCGACTTCCAGCTGCAGAAGCAGCCGACTGGGGACTGGTTAACCGGGTGGTGCCCGCCGACGAGCTTCTGGATGCCGCCTGTGCGATGGCTCGTACCATCGCCGATGGCGCGCCCGGCCTGCCTGCGGAAACCAAGGCGCTTATCGACAACGTTAGCCTGGTGCCGATGGCAGAAGGACTCGTGCTTGAACAGCAGATCGGATTCGAGCGTCAGGCTCGAAGCGGACGCTCGCTGTCCTTTGCACATGTCGGCCAGTCGAAGTGACACAAGGCTGTCTCAGCGAGATCGGCGCTCCTTTATCAACCGATCACCCGAATTTCCACCGTGCCTAATTGGAGTGAAGTAAAATGAACCTTGAAACCAAATTCGTAGATGTCGACGGTGCCCGTATCGCCTTTGTTGAGGTTGGCGAAGGCAAGCCCACCATCCTGCTGCAGGGCGGCGGGCCGGGCGCCAGCGGCATTAGCAATTACCGCCGCAACATCGATGAATTGTCGGTGGGCCGCCGGCTGATCATTCCTGACCTTCCCGGCTATGGCGACAGCGAAGACAAGCTGGGCTTCGACGATATGCACAAGGACCTTGGCAAGTTCCTGCTGCACTTCATGGATGCGCTCGGTCTCGACAAAGTCGATTGCGTCGGCAACTCGATGGGCGGCATGACGACGATGGGTGCGGTTGTTCAGGCGCCCGAGCGCTTCAACAAGATAGTGTTGATGGGACCTGCTGGTTTTGTCCCGGCGTTCACGCCCCTGCCGACAGAAGGCATGCGCCGTATGGCTGTATTCATGGCGGGCGAAGGTCCGACACGCGAGAAGATGCGGGGCGTCATCGAGTGCCTGGTCAACGACACTTCATTCATCACCGATGAACTGCTTGACGAACGCGTAGCAGCGGCGAGTCGTCCAGGACGGTTCCAGCCTTTCGCCCGTCCATTCGGCGAATTGTACCGCGAAGATCTGCGCAGTCTCAAGCACGAGATTCTGCTGATCTGGGGCCGCGAAGATCGCGTCGTTCCGCTCGATATCGCACCCGGCCTGATGCAAAGCTTCGACAATGCGGAACTCTACATCATGCCCAATTGTGGTCACTGGGTGCAGTGGGAAAAGGCCAAGGATTTCAATCGCATCGTCGGCGGTTTCCTGGACCGGTAAGACAAACCGTCCGGCTCGTGGCCGATGGGGGATTATGCGCCCCCGCCGGTCGCGAGCCCGGATTGCACAGGCCGAATCGGGCGGCGTTTCACGCCGTCCGACGGACGCCAATCAGTAAAGCTGACTCAGCATTTCCTTGCTGAACGGCTTTAACGCCGAGAGATCGCCAGCGCGCACAATCTCAGCCCAATCGGGATTGGCGAGCAAGGCGCGGCCGACCGCCACAAGATCGAATTCTTCCGCGGCCAGGCGCTCCAACAGATTGTCGAGTGTCCCCGTCTGCGCGTTCTCGAACGTCATTCGGGTATCGCTGCCTGACAAGAAATCACTGTCGAGGCCTACATTGCCGACCGCGATAGTGGGCTTCCCGGAGATTTTCTTCACCCAACCCGCGAGGTTGAGATCGCTGTCAGGAAATTCCGGCTGATTATAGCGCCGGGTGCTGCAGTCGAAGATATCGACTCCTGCCGCTACGAGCGGGTCCAGAAACTGCTCAAGCGACGCCGGATCCGTAACCAGGCGAGCTTGATAATCCTGTTGCTTCCATTGCGACCATCGCAGGATGATCGGATAGGCGGGCCCTACCCGCCCTCGCATCGCGGCAACAATCTCCGCGGCGAATCGCCCGCGGTTGGCCATATTGCCACCATAACGATCCCTGCGCCGATTGCTCTTCTCCCAGAAGAACTCGTCAATCAAATATCCGTGTGCCGCATGGATTTCGACACCGTCAAAGCCCAGTCGCTGTGCATCGGCGGCGGCGACGGCAAAAGCTTCGATCACGTCGCCGATATCAGCCTCTGTCATTTCGTGACAAAGCGGCTCAAGCGACTGCGTGAGGCCGGACGGCGTATAAGCCGGAACAGACGGATCGGGCAAAGTCCCCGGATGCCGCGCCGAGCCGGTGTGCCAAAGCTGCGGCACGATGCTCCCACCATTTGCGTGCACTGCGTCGACGACGCGCTTCCAGCCTGCAAGCGACTCTTCACCGTAGAAGAACGGCACCCTCTTATAGGCGTTGGCCGCGGGGTGATTGATGCATGTGCCCTCGGTCACGATCAATCCGATCGACTTCGCTCGACGTGCGTAATAGTCGCGCACATCGTCGCCGGGGACGTTGTCCGGCGAATGGTGCCGGGTCATCGCCGCCATGACAAGGCGGTTGCGCAGCTTGAGATCACCAAGCTGGAAGGGCTGGAACAGTACTTCGACGATGCTCACTTCAACTACTCCAGATCGTTCAAAGAGAGGCCGGTGACCGACATCCTCGTCAGGGGATGCGGCCTTCGGCGGAAAGGATTAACTTCAGGCAGCCGCGGCTTTCTCAAGCACATACCGTGCGACCACGAGCTGCTGGATCTCCGCAGTGCCCTCCTCGAACCAGAAGCCGCGGGCATCGCGATAGATCCGCTCGATCGGAGCCGCCTTGGTGTAGCCCCAGCCGCCATGGACACGGAGCGACAGGTCGGTAACGCGTCCCACCATATTCAGATTGAAGAGCTTCGCCGTCGCCGCCTGCGCCGTGAATTCCTTGCCCTCCTCGCACAGCTTGGCGGCGTACCGAACCAGATGGCGGGCAGCTTCGATATCAACATGCATCATCGCGATATGGGTTTGCATTTGCGCGCGCGTGGCGATCGGCTTGCCGAAGGTCGTCCGGCGTTTGGCAAAGGCAACGGCTTCATCCAGTGCGCGCTGCGCGAGCCCGACCATCGTGGTCGACAGCGAGACCCGGCTGTAATCAAGGAAGAACAGCGCGACCTCGAGCCCTTGCCCAACGTCCCCCAGGCGATATTTATCGGGAACCGCCATGTCTTTGTAACGCAGAAAAGCGTGCCCGGTCCCATGCAGGCCCATCGTTTGCTGCGACACGTCGATCTCGAACCCCTCGGTATCGCGCGGAATGAGGAAGGCAGTGAGCGAATCCTTCTGACTGCCATCGTCGGTCGCCGCTATGAGGATGAACCAGTCCGCACGATCGGCCCAGGTTATCAGGTGCTTTTCGCCGCTAATCAGCCAATTTTCACCGTCCCGCCGCGCAACCGACTTGAGATCGCGTCCCGTGCCGCCGGTCATCTCTGTGAGCGCGAAGGCCACGACCGCGTCGCCAGCCGCCATCTTGGGAAGGATTGCGCGCTGCTCTTCGTTTCCGAAGTTATGGATGGGGCGCCAGATGCCGTTCGTCGTATGCACGAGCATGCGTCCCACCCCTGGACCCTCGGCCGCTGCCTCAAGATAGGGCAAGTACTCGGTCACACTCATACCATAGCCACCGTATTCCACCGGCAGGGTCAGTCGATAGCAGCCGATCTCAGCGGCGCGAGTATGGACGGGCGCTGGAAGCGAGTCTGTTCGCTCCACTTCCGGATAGGCTGCCTCGACCTCCGTAAGGAAAAACTCGCGGAACTTGTCGAGCGCGATGATCTCAGACATTTCATTCAACTCCGTAATCGATGCCGTTGCACTCAGTCACATAGTCACCAGCGAGTGGCGCGATAATGCAATGAGCACATCGCTTCTGTCAGAACGTTAGTTTTACCCCTCGGCAAGTCAATGTTACGACGCCTGCTCGGAGCCAAGCCTGCACCAATACCGCAAACCCGTTATCTGGCGACCTGCTGGCGAGTGGGATGGTCATGAACCCGTTTTGGAATAGGATGCAGTCATGACCACAGCTTCTGGCAACCTTCGTCTCGTCATCTCACCGGGCGAGCTGTCGCTGCGAAACACCCCGCGCGAAGAACGGCCTGCGGGCTGGGCGCGGCTGAAAGTTCTCGCGTGCGGCATTTGCGGCACCGACCTTCATCTGCTGCATGGCATGAAACTGCCCTTGGGCGCCGCTTACCCGGTTTATCCAGGCCATGAAGTCGTCGCCGAGGTTCTGGAAGCGGATGTCGGCTGCGGCCCTCAACCGGGAACGAAAGTCGTACTGCACCCGCTACTGCCATGCGGCCAATGCGCCGATTGCACCTCGGGTCGCGAAAATCATTGTTCGCTTGGCGAGATGCTCGGCGTCCATCGTCCAGGTGGTCTTGCCGAGGAAATGGTCTGGCGCTCTGACCGCCTGGTGGTGACGGACGATCTGGATCCGCAGCAGGCGGCGTTGTTGCCCGATGCCGTGGCGACCGCCTTCCACGCCTTGCGGCGATCGAATCTGCCGCGCGGGGGCAAGCTTGCGGTCATCGGATCCGGGGGCGTCGGCACAAATGTACTGAAGATCAGCCGTGCCATCGATCCCGATGCAACTGCCGTCGCTGTCGTCAACAGCGACGGCACCGCCAAACGGATCAGGGATCTTGGGATCGACGTCGTCCAAGGCCTCGACGGTTCGGGCCGCGCAGTGAAGGCGCAATTTGGAGAGATGGACGCGGTCATTGATTTCAGTGGGGCAGAGGCGGCGCCGAGCGAAGCCATCCGCATGCTACGCAAGGGCGGCCGGTTAGTTCTGGGGTCGGTGCGCGACGAACGGGTTGCGCTCGCCACGACCTATACCGGACTGATGACCCGCGAGATCGAGATCGTGGGCAGCTATTCGTCGACCTTGAGCGATTTGCAGGCAGTTACCGCTCTGGTGCAAAGCGGTCAGCTTTCGCTGTCGGGGCTCGTCAGCCATGCCTTCGCGCTGAAGGACGCCGAACAGGCGTTCGACGTCCTTCAGCAGCGCCCACCGGGGATGGTGCGGGTGGTCATAGCAAGCTGAAGCGGCCCGGATCGAAATATCCGTTTACCCGGCAGGCGCGCTAACCTTCCAGGCCGTGAAAGGCATACTTGGCGATCAGTAGCTGCTGTATCTGGTTCGTACCTTCCCAAATCTGCGTCACCTTGGCGTCACGCATCATTCGCTCAACCGGATAATCGCACGTATAGCCATAGCCGCCGTGAAGCTGAACTGCATCCGTGGTCACCGACATAGCGGTGTTCGTGCAAGCCAGCTTCGCCATGCTCGCAAATGCGCGGGCACGATCGTCGTTCTTTCCGGCAATGGCCACACAGCGATAGAGCAGGCTGCGCGCCGCCTCGACCGCGGTCATCATGTCCGCCACCATGGCCCGCGTCATCTGAAAGCGCGACAAGGTCTGGCCGAACTGCGTGCGTTGGCTGGTATAGGCGACCGCTTCGTCGAGCGCCCCCTGCGCAATGCCCAGCGCGTGCGCCGCGATAAGGGGCCTGCTGTATGTCAGGATCTCCATCATCACGGCGTATCCGCCCGCCGGATCACCCACCACGCGATCTTCAGGTATAATGCAGTCGTTGAATATGACATCGGCCAGCGGCGATCCACGCGTCCCCATCTTCCGTTCCGGCCGACCGAACGAGATACCGGGGTCGTCACGATGTACCATGAAGATGCCGAACCCGCCCTCCGCGTTCCGCGCGAGCACGGCGTACCAGTCTGCAACTCCGGCGTTGGAGATAAACCGCTTGGTGCCATTGAGACGCCAGGCGCCGGTCAGAAGCTCGCTTGTGGTCTTGATGCCGGCAACGTTGGAGCCGCCGCCAGGCTCGGTAAGGCAGAAGCTCGCTTGCGCCCTGCCCGCAGCAACGTCTGGCACGATCCGGTGCTGCAGCTCGGCGGTGCCGGCAACCACAAGCGGCATCATCGCGACCCAACTGGTGAGCATTAGATGGGCAGTGCACGCGCAGACCCGCGCGATCTCCTCAACCGCCAGCACCTGCGCCATAAGGTCGCCCTCCGACCCGCCGAGTGACGGCGCGAAGGGCAATCCCGGCAGGTCGAGCTTGCGCAGCGCGGCAATCGATTCGGATGGAAACCGCCCAGCTTCGTCCACCGGGGCAGCGAACGGTTTGATCTCGGCCTCGGCAAAGCGCCGCAAATTCTGCCGGTGTGCCTCGTAGATTTCCTCAGTTTCCATGTCGCCTCCTGCAAAGCCCGGCGAGACAGGCGAAGTGATCCCGCGCTGTCAGCAACGAACCCATAGAAGATATCCGTGCCCGAAAAAAGCCGTTCGTCCGTTCAGTTCCGCCGCAACGTAATTTTTCGTATGCTCGTTAATTGCGGTGGACGGCTGGCTCCCCTCTGTCACTACCACTATCAGACTGGTCTGGGGGTGACTCGATGGTTAAAGATGTAAACGTGCCTCATGCCGATTATCCCTGCCTCTTCGAGCCCTGGCGCCGAGGAAGCCTTTCGCTGCCCAATCGCCTGATCATGGGTGCGATGCACACGGGGCTCGAACGGCTGGACCGCGCCGAGGCCCGCATTGGCGCCTTTTATCGCGAGCGCGCCGAGCAGGGTGTTGGGCTGATCATCACGGGCGGCGTCGCGCCCAATGCCGAAGGCAGGCTGGATGCGGAAGCATCTTATATGGAACCGGGCCGGGACGAGGCGTGGCACCGCGCCATCGTCGAATCGGTGCAAGGCACCGATGCAAAGATTTGCATGCAGCTGCTCCACGCCGGGCGCTATGCCAAGCTGCCCGAATGCGTCAGCGCCTCGACGCGCAAAGCCCGGATCTCCAAATATGCGCCAACCGCGCTTGCGACCGATGCGGTGTGGCGGACGATCGACGACTTCGCGCGTGCGGCCCGTATGGCCCATGATCTTGGCTATCATGGCGTCGAGATCATGGGCTCCGAAGGGTATCTAATCAATCAGTTCACGACAAAGGCGACCAACGATCGACAGGACGAGTTCGGTGGATCGCCGGAGAACCGCGCACGCTTCGCGCGTGAGATTGTCGAAGCCGTGCGGCGGCAAGTGCCAGACCATTTCCTCGTCATCTACCGCATCTCGGCGGTCGATCTTGTGCCCGATGGGATGACGTTGGACGAGATGCAGCAGCTGGCAGTAATGGTCGAACAAGCGGGCGCCACGATGCTGAACACCGGCATCGGCTGGCATGAATCGACTGTGCCGACGATCGCGGCAATGGTGCCACGGGCCGCCTGGGCTTATGCCGTGCAGCAGGTCAAGGCCGCGGTGAGTATCCCCATCATCGCATCCAATCGAATCAATGACCCCCAGGTCGCCGAAGACCTGCTGGCAACGGGCATCGCCGATTTCGTGTCCCTCGCGCGCCCATTTCTGGCAGACCCATCTTTCGCGGCCAAAGCAAAAGCCAGCCAGTCCGAGCGAATCGCCACCTGCATCGCTTGCAATCAGGCCTGTCTGGACCGGGCGCTGCGTGGCCTTCGCGTTTCGTGCATGGTAAATCCACGGGCCGGATACGAGATCGACCTGATCGTCGCACCCGCCGTCCGTCCGAAGCGCATCGCCGTTATCGGCGGCGGCGCGGCCGGTATAAACTTCGCCTTCACCGCTGCGGCGAGGGGGCATAAGGTCGAGCTGTTCGAGGCGAGCAGCCGGCTGGGCGGACAGCTCCTCATGGCCCGAGAAGTCCCTGAAAAATTCGAGTTCAACGAAGCGCTTCGCTATTTCGAGCAGCGCCTCCTTGAGGATGGAGTCACAGTCCATCTCGATCACCCCTGTACCGCTGACGAACTGGCGTCCGGCGGATATGACGAAATCGTGGTCGCCACGGGCGTCTTGCCGCGCCGACTGAACATTCCGGGCATCGAGGATCCCCGTGTTCTGAGCTATGTCGATGTGCTTCGCGACCGTAAGCCAGTCGGTGCCACTGTGGCCATAATCGGCGCTGGGGGCATTGGGTTCGACGTTTCAGAATTCCTGCTAGCCGAGTCCGACGTCGCGCCAACGCTCGGCGAGTTCGTCAAAGAATATGGGCTCGACTTGAGCTTGCGTGCGCCGGGTGGGGTCCTCGAAAGCGTTGCGCCTCAACCCCGCCGACGTATCACCTTGATGCAGCGCAAGGCAGCCCGACCGGCTGGAATTGCGGTGGCCGTCTCGACCAACTGGATACACCGCGCGAAGCTGCAACGCGCGGGAGTCGAAATGCTTGGCGGCGTGGAGTATTTGCGCATCGAGCCAACCGGACTGGTCGTAGCGATCGAGGGTGAAGAACGCGTGATCGCAGCGGACACCATCATCATCTGCGCCGGTCAGGAATCGCGTCGCTCGCTCTACGACGAGCTGATGACCATGATGCCCTCGGCCAAAGTGCATATCATCGGTGGTGCCGATGTGGCCGGCGAACTCGACGCGGTGCGCGCGATTGACCAGGCGACGCGCCTCGCGCTAGCCATTTGACCCGGCCTCACCTGGGCGCTCGGATATGCTGCGCATCGCAATCCCGCGGGCACGTCCGACCCACGCGGCCTCGTCGATCGTGAAAAATAGCCAAGTGGGCACGCAAGTCCCGTACCAATTCTTGAAGCGGCTGGCAGCCAAGTCGGCCGACGAGGAATTGGCGCGGATGGAGCATTTAGCCCACGGTGATTATGCGTCCTTGATACCGGCAAGCTCTGACGCATAAGCATTGCCCCGATCCGAATTTATGTTCGACTGCAATTTGTGCCTCCTGCACACGCAGCCATAGCGAGAGGAACGACGATGACCTTTGAAGATATCATCTACGACAAAACCGGGCCGGTTGCGACGATCACGATCAACCGTCCGGAAGTGCTCAATGCGTTTCGACGCGAGACGGTAGACGAACTAGTGGAGGCATTTCATGATGCTTGGGCCGATCGGGCGATCCAGACCGTGATTTTTACCGGTGCCGGCGACCGCGCCTTCTGCACGGGCGGCGACCAATCGAAGCGCGCGCAAGGCGGATACAAGAGCGCGACTCCGGCTCGGAACCCGACCGGTATCGACATCGAGGCCCTGCAATCTGTCATCCGCGACATTCCCAAGCCGGTGATTGCCGCAGTCAACGGCTATGCGATCGGTGGCGGCCACGTCCTGCACGTTCTGTGCGACCTGTCGCTCGCTTCGGACAAGGCAAAATTTGGTCAGGTCGGGCCAAAGGTCGGCAGCGTCGACGCCGGGTTCGGAACGGCCTATTTGGCGGCGGTTGTCGGGGAGAAGAAGGCGCGCGAAATTTGGTATATGTGCCGCCAGTACACCGCCGAGCAGGCACTGGCGATGGGGTTGGTCAACGCCGTCTACCCACACGACGAACTAATGGACCAAGCTCGCGCCTGGGCCCTGGAAATCGCGGAACGCAGTCCCACTGCGATCAAGATGGCCAAGCAGTCGTTCAACTGTGCAACCGAACAGCATCGCGCCCTTAGCAGCTTCGCAATGACGGCGCTGGCCATGTACTATGATTCCGACGAAGCCATGGAAGGCCGCAACGCCTTCATGGAAAAGCGGAAACCCGACTTCAACAAGTTTGCGAAATAAATTGACACAAGCGGCCACTTACCTCCGCTCTCTGGGAGCGGCGGTAAGTGGCATAATTGCCGTCGGGCCAAGGGAGTCGCCGGACGCGACGCGAAAGACGCCATTGCCGCCAGCGATCAGATCCCTGCCAACTTCTCCCATGCTGACTCCGCGCCCACATTGCCCGAAAGCGTGCTGTCGCCGCGGGCCATATGCAATCACGAAGTCATCGCCAGGCCTGTCACTACAGGTTTAAAGCTCGTCACGTTTAGTTTGTTCATAATGTTGGCGGGTGGTTCCCTCATTGCGTCCAATCTCTACACCGAAGGTTCGCCCCGTTGTGTAAATCATGGCACCAAAGCCGAGCAGCACCAGAATGCAAATGAATGCTTCTAGAGTCGAAATTCGGTTGTTCCGATAGCCTCTAGGCGTTGTAGCAAGAACGCAGATGTAAACGGGTTGGGACACACTTCACGCTGGCTGGGATACGCACCGCGTCAATCACTCGGTCCGGTTTATGGATGATGGCGTCTGCACCAATCAGGCAGAGTCATTCTTCTCGCGCTTGCGTCGTATGGAAGTTGGAACGCATCACCATATCGCAGGACCGTACATCGGGGCCTATGCAGGCGAAGCGTCATGGCGCGAGGATCGACCGCTCTATCCTATTGTTTTACCGCGTTTTCCAGTCAGGTGATTCCACCTGACTGGAAAACGCTCTAATGTCTGAAAATCAACCACGAGCATATGCAGAAATGACTTTCTCAATTCGACGCGCCTATATCGAGGACGCCCATACCATTGCAGAACTCAAATTGACGACATTCCGCGAGGCTTTTCTGGAGGATTTCGCAATTCCCTATCCTGCTGCTGACCTCGCCCATTTTGAGGCTGCTTCTTATGGACCCGCCAAGATCGCTACAGAACTTTCAAACCCACTTCATGCCACATGGGTGGCCGATGACGGCGACATGCTCTTAGCTTATGCACATGTTGGCCCGTGCAAATTGCCCCATCGCGATGTGCAACCCAATGAGGGTGAATTATATCAGATATATGTTCGGCGATCGGCGCAGGGCAGCAGACTGGGAGGCCAATTGCTTGACATTTCTCTGGAATGGCTGGGCAACAATACTCCCGGTGCTATCTGGCTTGGCGCATGGGCGGGCAACGCGAGAGCTCATGCGATCTACTCTTCGCGAGGTTTTGTAAAAGTCGGTGAATATGAATTTGCGGTGGGAGACTGGAATGATCGGGAGTTTATATTTCGACGCGGCCGCAGCGATAAACCTGCGACGGACTAGGGGTTGTGGGGATTCATCGTGAATTGATGACGGCGGCGGCGAGGTAGATC
>JBDTLS010000008.1:0-24550 GCA_039934655.1 Sphingobium sp. | reverse complement strand
GCGACGATAGCGTGCCCTGCCTCATGATAGGCGGTCATTTTCTTCTCGTCGTCGGTCATGACCATCGAGCGGCGTTCTGCGCCCATCATGACCTTGTCCTTGGCGGTTTCAAACTCGCTCATCGCCACCATGCGCTTGCCGCGACGGGCGGCCATCAAGGCGGCTTCGTTGACGAGGTTCGCAAGATCGGCACCCGAAAAGCCCGGTGTGCCACGCGCAATCGTGCGGGCGTCAACATCTGGCGCGAGGGGGAGCTTCTTCATATGCACTTCGAGTATCTTGACGCGCCCTTCGATGTCGGGGCGCGGCACCACGACCTGACGGTCGAAGCGGCCGGGACGCAGCAGCGCCGGGTCGAGCACATCGGGGCGGTTGGTCGCGGCGATGATGATGATACCCTCATTGGCGTCAAAGCCATCCATCTCGACCAGCAACTGGTTGAGCGTCTGCTCGCGTTCGTCATTGCCATTGCCAAGGCCCGCGCCACGGTGGCGACCGACCGCGTCGATTTCGTCGATAAAGACGATGCAGGGCGCGCTTTTCTTGGCCTGTTCAAACATGTCGCGCACACGGCTGGCGCCGACGCCCACGAACATTTCCACGAAGTCGGAACCGGAAATGGTGAAGAAGGGTACACCCGCTTCGCCCGCGATAGCGCGCGCCAGCAAGGTCTTGCCGGTGCCCGGTGAACCGACCAGCAGCGCGCCCTTGGGGATTTTGCCGCCCAACCGCGAAAACTTGTCGGGGTCTTTCAGGAACTCGACGATTTCCTGCAATTCCTCTCGTGCTTCATCAATGCCGGCGACATCGTCAAACGTCACGCGTCCGGATTTTTCGGTCAGCAGCTTGGCCTTGGACTTGCCAAAGCCCATCGCGCCGCTCGCGCCGCCGCCTTTCTGCATCTGGCGCAGCACAAAGAACGCGACGCCCAGAATCAGCAGGAACGGCAGCGACTGATAGATCAGGATCATCCAGAAGCTCGGCTGTTCCTCGGCCTGACCGCTGTATTTGACGCCAAAATCATTGAGCAACGACGGCAAATTGGGATCGTTGACCGGGACGGTCGAGAATTTCTGATTGTTGTTCAATATGCCGGAGATACGATCGGGTGCGATCGCTACTTCCTTCACCTGGCCGTCCTGCACTTTCGAGCGGAATTCGCTATAGGCGATGCCGGTGCCGGACGCAGTGGCGCTGCGGTTTTCGAACATCGACACGAACAGCACGAGGGCAACGAGCACGCCTGCCCAGATCATTGCGCTTCTGATCCAGGGATTGCCCTGTGGTTCCTTGTCGTCGTTCATTCCAACCTCTTTTTCGGACACTCCACAAGCATCCATCGCCCTTAGATAGGGTTTACACAGCAAATGGCAATGGCTCTAACCCGTCGAACGTGGCGGAGCGCGGCGAAGCGTCCACTTTTCCCCGCCCGACAGAATCCAGTTGCCGATGCTGGTCTGTTTACCACGGGAAATCTGAACAATCGCTTTATCAAGCGTGTCTCCGCGCGGGTTGGCTGGATCGTCGACGCTGCGCAGCATCAGCAGGATCAGGCGGCGCTGGATTTCGCGGGGCAGGTCCGTGCAACCGAGGATGACCGCGCCGTCGTCTGCATGAACAATATGGTCGCGCGCGATTCCCCGCACGGCCCAATCGAGCGCAATGTCGGCTTCCTTGAGCGCGCTGGCGCTGCGTCCAGCAGCCACCGGATCGATCCAGTCGATGCCGCCAAGGTTCTGCCGCATCGCGACGCGATCGAAGCGCAGGTCGCTGTTGCTGGGGTCCGTGGCGTGGGGCAGGGCGAGCACATCGACAATCTGCGCCAGCTCCGCACGGCGCCAGCCCAGCAGCGGGCGCAGTACGTTGCCATTGCGGGCGCGGATGCTGGCGAGGCCGCCCACGCCCGATCCGCGATTGAGGCGCATCAGCAACGTTTCGAGCTGATCGTCTGCGTGATGCGCGGTCATGATCCAGTCGATCTTGCATTCCTGCCGCCACTGATCAAGCAGGACATAGCGGGCTGCTCGCGCTGCCGACTGGAGATTGCCGACGATGGGCACGGCGGGGCGCAAAATGCGGTGCGGAATGTGGCCGCGTGCGCAATAATCAGCGACCATATTGGCTTCCTGCACCGATCCCGCGCGCAATTGATGGTCGACCGTGGCCGCTTCCACCCGTCCGGGAAACGCAGCGCTGGCGAGGGCAAGGAGCGCCATGCTGTCTGGTCCGCCCGAAACGGCAATTCCAAAGCGGATGTCGGAATGCTCCTCGCCGGTCAGCTTCGCCACGCCCTCGCGAAATCGCGCAACGCTTTCGTTCGTCAGCGCGCCCGGTTCAGGCGCCACATTTGGCACGCACGCGCCCCTTGTCCATCATGGTTTTGAGGCTGGTGGACAGCGATGCGCCGTAAGTGTCCTTCATCTGGTCATAGACCTTGCAGGCATCGGCGGGTTTTTTGAGCTGGATCAGCGCCTCGCCCAACCAGCCGAGACTTTCGGCCGCGCGGTCGCCATTGGGGCGTTTTTGATAATTTTCATACAGCGCGACCGCCGCCAGCGCGGGTTTGCCGTCATCGAGATAGGCGCGACCGAGCAGGTTCTGCGCGCGGCTGCCTATCGACCCGCTGCCATATTTCTCCACCGTTGCTTTCAGTTGTGTTTGCGCTTCAGGATAGAATTTCGCGTTCCACAGCCGGTAGCCATAAGTGAAGCTGTCCTCGGCGTCTTTGCCCGTGTTCGGCACTTCGATGGCGGCGACGGCGGCCTTGCGCGCGTCCCCCGCTGGCGTGGCGACGGCCTTGGGTGGTTTGGGGGTGGCGGCGGTCTCTGGCTTTGGCGTGGCGCTTGCCGGTGTGGCGAGGGCGATGGCAGGCTGAGGCGTGGCGGTGGGCGCGTCTGCACTGGCAACTGGCGGGAATCTCGCGTCCATATCCGCTTTGTAACGAGCGAAATTAGCTTCCAGCTGCTTGAGCCGGAAGCTATTCTGTTCCGTCTGCCCGGTTAGCGTGGCAAGCTGGGTTTCCAGCGAATCGACCCGCGCGATCAGGTCCGTTACCGGTGTGGACGAAGGCAGCGCGGTCGATGGCACGGGCGTTGCCGTGATGTCTGGCTCGACGGGCGTACCACCGGGGAACACCTTGCGCTGCACCGCCTTCATTTCTTTTTCGAGACGGCCCACACGGGTTTCCACGGGCAGGGTCTGGGCGAGAACCGGGATGGCCGTGAGCGTCAATGATGCAAGAGCGGTTATTGAATAAAGCGCAAGGCGCATGGAATATCCCCGATTATACTTACGATGAGGTTGAACATACGCACCCGCGCGCAAAGGTAAAGGCGTGAACTGATGCTGCGGCGCGTTCAGGGGCGTGAGGCGACTGGCGGCGACCCGGCGGATGTGGACGATGGTGTGGCAGGGGCATCGGGCTGGGTTTGCGTGGTCGGCAGGGGCGGTGTGATCGCTGGCCCACTGATCGCCGCAGATGGATTGGACTGCTGCGTTCCGACGCGCGGCGGCGAAGGAGCGGGCGCGACTGATGCGGGGGGGCGCGCAAGCAGAGCTGTCGCACTGATCGGCAGATCGGCGACGGTTTTATCCGCCGACCCGAGCGGGGCAACGGCCCTGCCGCCCACCGTGACAGCGAGCGCGTCTGGCCTACCGGTCAAAATCATGGGGTTATTGGCCGTCGGCGGCACGGTGAAACTTTCGCCTTTGGCCATTTGCCTTTCAAACAGGCGCGCGCCGGTCTGGTCATAAATGCGCAGCCACACGTCGCCGGTTGCCGTTAATACCACTGGGCCGCTTGCGGGCACAGTGGGCCGTGCGGTGGGGCGCCCAGCGTCAGGCACTATTTGCGGCGGGGTGGCGTTGTTCAGGGCGGACAGTTCGCTGTCGGTAGGGGCCGAAAAGAAATGCGCGCGCCACACGCCGTAGGTGACAGCCAACAGCGCCGCGATGATTGCCGCTGTCCATGCCAGCAACCTCGGCGGCACTCGCGCAGGATCTATGGGGATAAAGGCTTCGTACCGCTCGCCGGGGTCAACCGCGCCCAATTCTTCGCGCACGCCATGCGCCACCGCAACTTCGTCGGCGCCGACCGCCCGCGCATAGGCACGCGCAAAGCCGAGAGCATAAGGTATGCCGGGCAGGTCGGTAAACTGATTGTCCTCAACGACCTGTAATTGTCGCATCGGAATACGCGTGATTGCAGCAACGTCGGTGAGCGACATCTTGCGCGCCTCACGCGCACGGCGCAGCAAATCTCCGGGACGGTCGATGTTCAACAACGGCTGAGCGTTATCACTCGTAAGCTCTTCGTCCACTGACTTTATCCTGCCCCAGTATCGGGGCCGCGGTTGCGACCTGGCCCCGGGTTTTCTACGTCTCTTTCCCCCATGTCAACGGGAGCTGGTCGCCATGTTATACCGCTTGGGCGCGCTTCAGCTCAACTCGACATTATTCTCCAACGCCCATTGCAGCAAGGCCGGTCGCGCATTTGTTGTTCCGTCCACCAGCAGGGTAGCCATATTTTCCTGAAGTTTGGCAACGGGGAGCGATCGGATCATCGCCTTAACCGGCCCGACCGACGCGGGCGTGATCGACAGGCGCTTCACGCCTAGGCCCAGCAGCGCCATAGCTTCCAGCGTACGTCCGCCCATTTCGCCACAAACGCCGATGGGTACGTCATGGGCTTTGCATTCGCGGACAATCCGATTGAGGAACCGCAAGATCGCGATACTCAACCAGTCATAACGTTCTGCGAGCTTGGGATGCGCGCGGTCCGCCGCGAACAGGAATTGCGTCAAATCATTGGTGCCGATCGACAGAAAATCCAGCCGGGGAAGCAGGATGTCCAGCACTTCGGCGAGGGCGGGCACTTCCAGCATTGCGCCATATTTGATGACCGACGGCAATTTCTTGCGCTGCTTTATCAACCACTCGCGCTGCTTTTCAAAGATCGCGCGCGCCTGGTCGAACTCCCACGGTTCGGAAATCAACGGGAACATGACGCTGAGCGTCTTGCCAGCCGCAGCCTCCAGCAACGCGCGTGCCTGCGCCTTCATCAAGCCGTCGCGTTCGAGTGACAGGCGCATCGCGCGCCAGCCCATCGCCGGATTTTCCTCGATCATGTCTTCGTTCTGCCGCATATAGGGCAGCGCCTTGTCACCGCCGATGTCGACGGTGCGGAAGATGACAGGTCGGTCGCCCGCCGATTCGAGCACATCCCGATAAAGCCGCTGCTGCCGTTCGCGTTGCGGCATCGTGGCGGAAACCAGAAACTGAAACTCGGTACGGAACAGGCCGATACCGTCAGCCCCCGTCACATCAAGCGCAGCGACATCATCTCGCAGGCCCGCATTCACCATCAGCTCAATGCGCGTATGATCGGCGGTTATCGCAGGCAGATCGCGCATCGCCGAAAATTCCGCTCGGCGCTTCTGGGTAAGTTGCAGTCTGCTATCAAAGGCTTCGTCCATATCGGCCGATGGGCGCACGAACAGACGATTCTCGTTGACGTCCATCAGGATCAGGTCGCCCTCGTTGACCAGATGGCGGACATCGCGCACCCGGCCCAGCACCGGTACACTCATCGCGCGCGCGACGATGATGACATGCGCGGTCAGGGAACCTTCTTCGAGGATGACGCCCTTGAGGCGCCGCCGGTCATATTCCAGCAGCTCGGCGGGGCCAAGGTTGCGCGCAATAAGGATAGCGTCCTGACGCAGGCCGGTTTGCGCGGCCGTGCCGAGCTTGCCTGCCACGATCCTGAGCAGGCGGTTGGCCAAATCTTCAAGGTCGTGCATCCGTTCGGCGAGCAACGGGTCGTCAATCTGGCGCATCCGCATACGGGTGCGTTGCTGCACGCGTTCGATGGCCGCCTCGGCGGTCAGGCCGCTGTCGATCGCCTCGTTAATGCGCCGCGCCCAGCCTTCGTCATAGGCGAACATCTTATAGGTTTCGATGACCTCCTGATGTTCACCATCCACGCCGAATTCCGCCGTGCCAGTCATCCGGTCGATCTGCTCGCGCATTTTCGCAAAGGCGGAATACACCCGCGACCGCTCGGTTTCGGTATCTTCGGCAACGGTATGCTCGATCGTGATGCGCGGCTGGTGATAGACCGCGTGGCCGCGCGCCATGCCCATCACCAACTGGAGCCCGCTGATTACTGTAGAGCCCGATCCGGCGATGCGGACATCATTTGGCCCTTCGTCAACCAGATCGGCGTTGGCGATCAGTTCAGACAGCACCATCGCGACCGTTTGCAGCGCCTCGATCTCGATTTCTTCATAACGGCGCGGATCGACATGCTGCACGCAGAGTACGCCTATAGCTTTCTCCCGACGCACAATCGGCACGCCTGCGAAACTGTGGAACAGTTCTTCGCCAGTTTCCGGTTTGAAGGCAAAATCCGGGTGAGATGCCGCTTCGTCGAGGTTGAGCGTTTCGACGTTGCGGGCGATCATGCCGACAAGGCCCTCACCGGGGGCGAGCCGGGTGACGTGCACGGCTTCCTGCTTCAACCCGCGTGTTGCGAACAGTTCCAGCGTGCCTTCGCGCAGCAAATAGATTGAACATACCTCGCTCGACAAGGATTCGCCGATAATCTCGACCACCTTGTTTAGCTTGGCTTGTGCACCGGTGCGCGCCGCCATTACTTCGTGCAGGCGAATGAGTATTTGGCGGGCGGCGGCGGCGGGTGTGCTGGGCATTCGCTATAGCTATCAGAATCCTGTCGGGGATTCCAACACCGAAGTTTGCTTCGCAACCAATTAAGCCAAATTACTGCGGCTCAATTGCCGCAGTAAAGCGCATTACCGTGCGACCAGCGCCTGCCGCGCCTCGGCGACCAACTCCGCGATGATTGCGGCGACGGGTTCTTCGCTGGCGACCATGCCGACGGACTGCCCGGCCATCAGCGATCCATTTTCAATGTCACCGTCGATCACGGCGCGGCGCAATGCGCCCGCCCAATAATGTTCGATCTCAAGCTGCGCCTGGCCCATATCGACGATGCCGTCGTCGAGCCGCTGGGCCACTTCGCGCTGCTTGGCGGTGAAGGCTTCGGTGCCGGTATTTTTAAGTGCGCGCACCGGAATGACCGGCAGGCGCGGGTCGATTTGCACACTGGCAATCGCGTCGCGGGCATTGGCGCGCAGAAATGCTTTCTTGAACGCGGGGTGGGCGATGCTTTCGGTCGCGCACACGAAACGCGTACCGAGCTGAACCCCGGCTGCGCCCATTTCGAGATAGGCGGCGATCATCGCGCCGTTGCCGATACCGCCCGCCACGAAAATTGGCAGTTCGCTCGCCATGATCGGCAAGATTTCCTGCGCCAGTACGCTGGTGGCGACGGGGCCGATATGGCCGCCCGCCTCCATCCCCTCTATCACCAGCGCATCGACCCCGGAACGGTGCAGCTTTTTGGCGAGCGCGAGGGCTGGCGCGAAGCAAATGACCTTGGCGCCCATGTCCTTGATCGCTTCGATGCTGCCCTTGGGCGGCAGGCCACCCGCCAGCACGATGTGCGTCACCTGATGTTTCGCGCACACCGCGATCAGGTCGAACAACGCCGGGTGCATGGTGATGAGGTTGACGCCGAACGGCTTGCTCGTCAGCTTCTTGGTCGCCGCGATTTCCGCATCCAGCAATTCGGGCGTCATCGCCCCGCACGCGATCAGGCCGAATCCGCCCGCATTGCTGACTGCCGACACGAGATGGCGTTCCGAAACCCAGCTCATCGCCCCGCACAGGATCGCGACTTCGCTGCCCAGCAACGCGGTGCCGCGCGCCATCCGTTCTGACAGACGATCTCCTGCCAGCACGCTCAAGCGGCGACCTCCGCGTCCAGCCCATAGGCTGTATGCAGTACACGCACGGCGAGTTCGGTTTCGTCCTCGTCGATCAGCACGGAAACCTTGATCTCGCTGGTCGCGACCGCCTGAATATTGATGCCGCGCTCGGCGAGCGCCTTGAACATCTGCGCCGCAACGCCAGCATGGCTCTTCATGCCGACGCCCACGACCGAAATCTTGGCAATCTTGTCGTCGGAGATGATGCGGTTGAAACCGATCTTGTCCTTCTCGGCTTCCAATATATCGATCGAGCGCGCGAGATCGGCGCCGGGCACCGTGAAGGTCACGTCCGTCTCGCCCTTTTCGCGGCCGACATTCTGGATAATCATATCGACGTTGATGCTGGCATCGGCGAGCGGGCCAAAGATGTGGGCAATCGCGCCGGGCCGGTCGGGCACGCGCGTCACGATGATCTTCGCCTCATTCTTGTCATGCGCGATGCCGGTGATGAGCTGTCTTTCCATATCGCTTCCTTCTATTTCCTCTTCGCTGACGATCAGCGTGCCGGGCAGGTCGCCCTGCGTCGGATCATCGAACGAACTTAACACCTGAACCCGCACGTTTTCCTTCATCGCGAGGCCGACCGAGCGGGTTTGCAATACCTTGGCGCCGACCGACGCCAGCTCCAGCATTTCTTCATATGTTACCATATCGAGCTTGCGCGCGCGGGCCACGATGCGCGGGTCAGTCGTATAGACGCCATCGACATCGGTATAAATATCGCAGCGATCCGCCTTTAACGCAGCTGCGACCGCGACAGCAGAGGTATCCGATCCGCCCCGCCCCAGTGTCGATAAGCGCCCGTCCGCCATCATGCCCTGAAATCCGGGGATGACCGCAACCTGACCGGACTGCATCGAGGCGATCAGCGCATCTGTTTCGATGCTTTCGACCCGCGCCTTGGCATGGGTTTCAATCGTGCGGATCGGCATTTGCCAGCCGAGCCAGCTGCGCGCATCGACGCCCATTGCTTTCAGGGTCATCGCCAGCAGCCCGCTGGTGACCTGCTCGCCCGCTGCGACCACCACATCATATTCCGCCGCGTCATAGAGCGCGCTGGCTTCGCGGCAAAAGCCGACCAGCCGGTCCGTCTCGCCCGCCATCGCCGAAACGACGACGGCGACCTCATTGCCTTGCGCGACCACATGTCTGACGCGCGCCGCCACGTTGCGAATTCGCTCCATCCCCGCCATCGAGGTGCCGCCGAATTTCATAACTATGCGCGCCATATTTGCTGCCCGACCTGAGTGCGTTTAAGAGTGGACGCCGGGCGGGTAACCCGGCAGGAAAGCCGCGCTCCTATAGTCACCGAGGATAGATATGGCAAGCAAGCCTGCTACTACAATCAAGCCTGATGAAGCCGCGCATTTCGGCACATTGGCTGCCGACTGGTGGAACCCCAAGGGGTCGAGTGCGATGCTGCACAAGCTGAACCCGGTGCGGCTGGGTTATATCCGGCGCGCAGTGGACACGCATTGGGGGCTGGATTCGCGTGAGATGCGCGCCCTTGTCGGCAAGCGCGCAGTCGATGTCGGCTGCGGCGCGGGGTTGCTGTGCGAGCCACTGGCCAGGCTCGGTGCGGAAGTGACGGGCATCGATGCGGCGGCTGAAAATATTGCGGTGGCAAGCGCCCATGCGGCGGGGCAGGGGCTGACGATCGATTATCACGCCGTGGGTGTGGAGGCGCTTGAGGCGGCGCCGTTCGATCTGGTGACGTCGATGGAAGTGATCGAACATGTCAGCGATCCGGCGTTGTTCGTGCGCTCGCTGGCAAGCAATCTGGCACCCGGCGGCCTGATGATTCTCTCTACCCCCAACCGCACGAACCTCTCGCGTCTCGCGATGATAACCTTGGGCGAAGGGCTGGGGATGATCCCCAAGGGCACACACGACTGGCACCAGTTCCTGACGCCGGACGAATTGGAGGCGTTGCTGAACGATGCTGGGTTGAAGGTCATAGACCGCAGCGGCATTGCGTTTGATCCCGGGAAGGGGCTGATGTTAAGCGCGAATGAAGCGGTGAATTATATTATGACGGTGGTGCGGGGGTAGACGGATGGTCAAATCCAAAGATGATACTCTGCGCAAATATCGAGAAGAGGATGACGCCAAAAAGTTTATAATTGCTCAACTCTCTGACCGATTTAAGTTTTGGCTGGAGGTTAATGCAGTCGGTATGGATGGCGATAAGTTACGTATCGATGCGGTATCGCTCTGCACTGAGACAGGATGGTATTTTGGGTGGGAGTTTAAGAAATCACATTTGTATAAGAGCGAGTTTGCCTATGTCATGCGTCAAGCCATCAATTATAGATTGGCTCGTATCCAAGATTCACGCATCTCGGACATTCAAGGGTCACGGCTCCGAGCAATAGCTGTCTTTCCAGACTGGCTTGGCGAGCATGACGAAGACGATACCAATTACGGCAAGGAAGCTGAGGGAATGAGACTTCTCGCGGCACAATTTCGCGTTGGCACTATGCGCGAGCGCGAAGACGGACGCTTAAGCTTTATTATGGGGCAAAATGGAATTTGGCACTCTACAACGGGCTGGACGAAAACCGCCCCCGGTATAATGGACGGGGAACGTAGTATCGGGTCTCAGCGTAGAAAGGATAAATAGCACCCCCTAATGCGCGGCGCCCCAGCTTTTGCCGGTGCCAATGTCGACCACCAACGGCACGCTGATGTGCACGAGCGGCGCGGCTGCGTTTTGCATGACATCGCGAATGACAGCGCTGGCCGCGTCGACATCGCTTTCGGGCAGCTCAAACACCAGTTCGTCATGCACCTGTAGCAACATCTTGACCCGCTCCAGCCCCGCCTGCCGCAACGCCGGACCCATACGCACCATTGCGCGCTTGATGATGTCCGCGCTCGTACCCTGTATCGGCGCGTTGATGGCGGCGCGCTCGGCCCCTTGCCGTTCGTGCTGGATCGCGGCGGATATGCGCGGGAACCATGTCTTGCGACCGAATAATGTTTCGGTGAAGCCCTTGGCGCGCACCCGTTCCAGCGTGTCGCTGATATAGGTGCCGATGCCGGGGAAGCGGTCATAATAACGGCTGATCATATCCTGCGCTTCGTCTGGCGTTATCTCCAGCCGTGCGGCAAGGCCCCAGCGTGAAATGCCGTACAGGATCGAAAAGTTGATCGTCTTGGCGCGCCCGCGCGTTTCGCGATCCACGCGGCCGAACAGCTCCTGTGCGGTCGCGGCATGAACATCCTCGCCCCGCTCAAACGCAGCCTTCAACGCCGGTACATCCGCCATATGCGCAGCAAGGCGCAGTTCGATCTGGCTATAATCGGCGGCAAGCAGGACGTTGCCGGGACCAGCGATAAACGCATCGCGGATCTGGCGCCCGATTTCGCTGCGGATCGGGATGTTCTGGAGGTTGGGATCGGTCGAGGACAATCGCCCGGTCTGCGCACCCGACAGGCTGTAGCTGGTATGGACGCGGCCCGTTGCGGCGTTGATCTGCGCCTGCAATGCGTCGGTATAGGTGGACTTGAGTTTGGAGAATTGCCGCCATTCGAGAACTTTTCCGGCAATCTCCGACCCTTCGGCTTTCAGCTTTTCCAATATCGTGACATCGGTGGAATAGCCGCCGGTCTTGCCCTTTTTACCGCCTTTGAAGCCCAGCTTGTCGAACAATATTTCGCCCAGTTGCTTGGGGCTGCCGATAGTGAATGGCTGACCCGCGAGCGTATGAATCTCGCCTTCCAGCGCCAATATGCCCGCCGCAAACTGCCCCGACAGGCGCGATAGATAGTCGCGGTCGACCAATATGCCCGCGCGCTCCATCGCGGCGATCACCGGCACCAGTGGCCGGTCGACCAGCTCATAAACGCGGGTGACGCCTTCATCATGCAGGCGCGGCTTGAACAGCGTCCACAGCCGCAGCGTGACATCGGCATCTTCGGCAGCATATTCGGTCGCGCGATCAAGCGGGACTTCGCCAAAGCTCAATTGCTTCTTGCCGGTGCCGGTCACATCCTTGAAACTGATGCAGGTGTGATCGAGATGCGCGCGGGCGACCTCGTCCATGCCATGCCCGCCCAGACTCATGCCCGCCTCAAGGTTAAAGCTCAGCAGGATGGTATCGTCAAAGGGCGTGATGCGCAGGCCGCCGAGGCTGCTCGCCGCGCGATCTAGTATGTTCATGTCATATTTGAGGTTGTGGCCGATCTTGAGCACACCTTCGTCCTCCAGCAAGGGCTTGAGGCGGGTCAGCACCTCGGACGTTTCAAGCTGATCCGGGCGCTCGGCAAACATATCCCGTCCGCCATGCTGGAGCGGAATGTAGCACGCCCGGCCCGGCGCGGTGGCGAGGCTGATGCCGACCAGTTGCGCGGCGATAGCATCGAGCGCGTCCGTTTCGGTGTCGATGGCGACCACGCCGTGCGCTATGGCATCCGCAATCCAGCGGTTGAGGGTGGCGAGATCGGTCACCGTTTCATAGGCGCTGCGATCGATGGGCGGCATATCCTGCGTGTGGCGCCGGACGGGGGCGATCACCGGCGCGGGGTCCCCGGGCAGAGTCTTGCTTTTCGGCTGGGTTGACTTGGGCTGCGCATCGCCGCCATTGCCCAGCCGCGCTAGCAGGGACTTGAAGCCATGATAGGTCAGGAATTCCCGCAACGGCTCGGGCGGTATCGCGCTTAACAGAAAATCATCCAACGGATCGGGCAGCGGCACGGACGCATGAAGTTCCACCAACTGGCGCGACAGGCGGGCCATTGGCGTATGCTCAATCAGGTTGTCGCGCATCTTCGATGGCTTCATGGCGGGCGCGGCCATCAGCACAGCATCGAGTGTGCCGAACTCCTGTATCAGCTTGGTCGCCGTCTTGGGGCCAATGCCCGGAACGCCGGGGACATTATCGACGCTATCCCCCATCAGCGCCAGCACATCGCCGAGTTGTTCGGGCGCGACGCCGAATTTCGTCATCACATATTCCGGGCCACGCCGCTCGTTCTTCATCGTGTCGAGCATGTCGACGCCCGGCTGGATCAACTGCGCGAGGTCTTTGTCGGACGAGACAATCGTGACCTTCCACCCGCGCGCGACCGCAGCGAGCGTGTAACTGGCGATGATGTCATCCGCCTCGAACCCCTCCTCCTCAATGCAGGGCAGCGAGAATGCGCGCGTCGCATCGCGGATCATCGGGAATTGCGGGATCAGGTCTTCGGGGGCGGGGGGACGATTGGCCTTGTAAAGATCATACAGGTCGTTGCGGAATGTCTTGCTCGATTTGTCGAGGATGACCGCCATATGGGTCGGTCCATCCGCATTGTGCAGGTCAACCGCCAGCTTCCATAGCATCGTGGTGTAGCCATAGACCGCACCCGCCGGTTCGCCGTGGCGATTCGTGAGCGGAGGCAGTTGATGATAGGCGCGAAAGATATAGCCGCTGCCATCGACGAGGTAGAGATGATTCTGATCCGACATGGACGGGGGGATAGCGCAGCCTGGCGCCTGTGCCAAATAGCGGTTGATGAACGCTTGGAAAGAAATGGTTAACTCTCGCGGCGATTCAAGCACATTTCGTCGCATTGCGCTATCGTCTGAATATCGCTTCAGCTTTCGCTTCGTGTTCGCTGTCCAAGGAATTGGCGGCGCGTGTGGTTGCAGCGAGAATATACAGATGGATTTGACGCGCGGGTCGCTTGACTCACCGATGGTGTTCCTTGCCGCAATGGCACTGATCTCTTCCCTGCTTATCCTGCGCACGGTTCCGGCCCCTCATGAGGTTGGGCGGCCCAATTCGCGGGAATCCATCGAATTATTTGGATCGCTTGCTGCCGCTCTATTCGTGAGCACATTGCTGACAGGCGATTTCGTCGGGCTCCTTCCGGTTTTTTCCGTTTTTCTGGCTGTGGCGGCGGTGGCGCGCTATTATATCAGCCGTCTCAGTATGCCGGGTATTCTCTGGATAACCGTGCAGCCGCTTGCACTTGGCTTGTCGGGGCTATGGTCCTGCATGTTCATTCTGGAGCAAAATTTCCCGTTGTGGGTGGAAATTCTTTCGCTTGGAGGGATCTGTGCTTCGTTACTGATGTTCGGCATCGGCTTTGGGGAGCGATTTGCCCGTGAAGCGGTGCTGACGCACGAGCTGTGGCGCCATCCGATCACCGCGCACAGCGGGAGTGCGTATGACCGGCAGTTTGCGATTTCGGTCCATCTCGCCTGCTATGCCGAACCGCCCGAAGTGGTCATGGCGACGATGGACCATCTCGCTGCCCAGACCTACGGCAATTTCGAAGTGCTGATATGCGACAATAACACCAAGGACGAAGCATTGTGGCGCCCGCTGGAGCGGCATTGCGCGACTTTGAATGCGCGTCTGGGGACCAACCGTTTCCGCTTTTTCCACGTCGCCCCGCTGCGCGGCGCCAAGGCGGGGGCGCTGAATTTCTGTCTGGGTGTGATGGCGCCAGAAACCGAAATCGTTGCGGTTATCGATGCCGATTATCTGGCGCGACCGGGGTTCCTTTCGAGCCTTGCCCCGTTCTTCAAAAACGCGCAGGTCGGCTATGTGCAGACGCCGCACGACTATCGCAGCTATGCGCAGAGCACCTACCACTCGGCTTGCTACTGGGAATATATGCCCAACAACAAGGTCGATATGCCGGGCGTCAGCGAATATGGTGCGGCTTTCACCATCGGCACCATGTGTCTGCTGCGCGCCAAGCCGCTGCGGGATATCGGCGGGTGGGCCGAATGGTGCCTGACCGAGGATTCCGAAGTATCGGTGCGGATGCGCGCGGCGGGGTACAACGGCGTGTATCTGGGCGAAACATTTGGACGGGGGCTGATCCCCGAAACTTTTGACGATTACAAGAAGCAGCGGTTCCGCTGGACCGCCGGACCCGTGCAACAGTTGCGCCGTCACTGGCGCCTGTTCCTGCCCGCGCCCTTCGCGCCGCCGATGCCCGGATGGTCCAAGCTGCTGGAAATATTGCGCTGCGTGGCCCCGCTGCAAATGTTGATCGGGATGGTGGGCGGGTTGCTCGCCTTTGTCGCGATGATGGTTCCGATGCTGGCCGGACATATGGCCGCTATTGATATCCCCAATGTGAGCTGGACGATCCTGACTTTGGGTCTGGCGACCACGGTCGTGCGGACATGGCATCGATACAGCCTGGCCGGCTGCACTGGTTTCGGGGAGATGATGTGGGGCGAAATCGCGCGTTTGTCACTGTCCTATATCATATTGGTTGCCGGCATTTCCGGCCTGTCATCCAAGCCTCTGGCATGGCGGCGGACACCCAAATTCGCGGTCAATTCCAGTTCGGAATCGCCGTTCGCCACGACGATGCCCGAAACGATATTGGGTATGGTGGGCATAATTTCCGCGATATTCATGCTGTCTGTTGCCGATTATATCGGGCAGGAATTCGCGTGGATTGGCTTCCTGTCGTTAACGGCGGTGTCGCTCCGGTTTTTGTGTGCACCGTTGATGTCGGCCTTGGCGATCCGCCACGTTAACGCACAGCACATTGCGCAATTGCCCCGTGCGCCTCTGGGGGTTGAGCTGAGAGCTTAGGGCGTCTCCCTTAGCCTAATCGAGCGCCACGCCTTTGCGCTCCGGACCAATCCCCGCCCACACGGCGATGACCAGCGCCGCAATCCCGGCGATCAGCGCCATTGCAAAAGGATAGCCGTGCTGTTCGGCGATCCCCGCCTGCAACGGCGCATTGATCGACGCGATGAAATTGCCCGCCTGATAAGCGAAGCCGGGAAACATGCTGCGCGCCGCTGCCGGGGATAGTTCATTGAGGTGCACCGGTACGATGCCCCATGCGCCTTGCACCGCGACCTGCATCATGAATGCGCCTATGGCGAGCATGACGGCGGTGTGACTGAACGCCCACAGCGGGATCATCGGCAGGGCGATCAACGCGGCGATGATGATGGCCTTGCGACGGCCAATATGCTCCGAAACCGCACCAAAAAATATCCCGCCGGTAATCGCGCCGACATTCATGATGGCGACGATGATGCCGGTCGTGTGCGTATCAAACTGGTGCGCGCTTTGCAGGAAGGTGGGATAAAGATCCTGCGTCCCATGACTGAAGAAGGTGAACGCCGTCATCAACAGGATGATATAGAGCGCGGTCTTCCAGTGGCGGGCCAGTTCGGCAAAAGGATTGGGTCGCGCTTCATGGCGGCGCCGCTCAAATACGGGAGATTCCCGGACACCAAGGCGGATCAGGATGACGAGCAGCGCGGGGGCAAGGCCCACCATGAACATGCCGCGCCAGCCGATGCTGTCGAACAGGAAATAATAAGCGATCGATGCCAGCAAGAACCCGGCGGCATAGCCTTCCTGCAAAAGGCCTGAGACGATCCCGCGGACCTTGGGTGGCACCGTTTCCATCACCAGCGACGCGCCAAGGCCCCATTCGCCGCCCATCGCAAAACCGAACAATGTGCGCAGGATAATCAGCGCGGTCAGACTGGGCGCGAAGGCGGATGCAAATTCAAAGACGGAAAACAGCAGGATATCGATCATCAATATCGGCCTGCGTCCGTATTTTTCCGCGAGCCACCCGAAGAACAGTGCTCCAAATGGCCGCGCGGCGAGCGTTAGCGTCACGCCGAGAGCGACCGACTTCACATCTGTACCGAATTCGACGGCGATGGCCTTGAGCATGAACACCATCAGGAAGAAATCGAACGCATCAAGCGTCCAGCCGAGCAAGCTGGCGGTGACGGTCGCCCATTGGTGCCGGTCAAGCATGCGTAGTTCCGATGTCAGGCCCATTGCCGCCTCCGTCATGTGTTTGGGTTACATGAACAGAATTGACGGGGGTAGCAAGCACGCGGTTATGGGAGCGATGTATGGCTAGGCTATCCCGCGACCTTGGCCAGCCCCTTAGATAGCTGTAACCCGGCGTGCAGGCGGGCGGCGGACTCGGGCCATGCGCGCGTGATCACCAGCTTGTTGTCGGGGCGTAACCGCGCGGTGCCGGACAGGCGCTGTACATAGGCGATCAGGCCAGCGGGATCGGCGAACTGGTCGTTGTGGAACGTCACCAGCGCGCCCTTCGCGCCGACATCGAGGCGCGAGACGCCCGCCTTCACGCAATTCTGCTTGATTTCGATCAGGGTGAGCAGGTTCTGCGTCGCATCTGGCAGCTTGCCGAACCGGTCGATCAGCTCCGCCGCGAACGCCTCGATCTCCCGCTTGCCATCCAGATCGTTGATGCGGCGATACAGGCCCATCCGCAGGTCGAGGTCCGGCACATAATGATCGGGAATCATGATCGGCGCGTCGATGGTAATCTGCGGTGAGAACGCATCGCGCGGCACAAAGCTGGCCGATCCGCCCGACCGCGCTTCCAGTATCGCTTCCTCCAGCATCGCCTGATAAAGCTCAAACCCGACTTCGCGAATATGACCGGATTGCTCATCGCCAACGAGATTGCCCGCACCGCGAATATCGAGATCATGGCTCGCGAGTTGAAACCCGGCGCCGAGCGTATCGAGATCGGACAGCACCTTGAGCCGCTTTTCCGCTGTTTCGGTAATGATGCGGTCGGTGGGCGTGGTCATATAGGCATAAGCGCGGGTCTTGGATCGCCCGACCCGTCCGCGCAGCTGATAAAGCTGGGCCAGCCCGAAGCGATCGGCGCGGTGGATGATCATCGTGTTGGCCGATGGAATGTCGAGGCCGCTTTCGACAATCGTCGTGGACAGCAACACGTCGTAACGCTTGTCGTAAAATGCCGACATGCGCTCTTCGACATCGCCCGGCGCCATTTGCCCATGCGCAACGACGGCGCGAATTTCCGGTACCTGTTGCGCTAAAAATTCCTCGATGTCGGGCAGGTCGGCAATGCGCGGCACCACGAAAAAACTTTGCCCGCCGCGATAATGTTCGCGCAGCAACGCCTCGCGGATCACCACGGCATCCCACGGCATCACATAGGTGCGCACCGCGAGCCGGTCGACCGGCGGTGTCTGGATCACCGACAGCTCGCGCAGGCCCGACATCGCCATTTGCAACGTGCGCGGGATCGGCGTGGCGGTGAGCGTCAGCACATGGACATCGGTTTTGAGTTGCTTGAGCTTTTCCTTGTGCACCACGCCGAAACGCTGCTCTTCATCGATGATGACGAGGCCGAGGCGCTTGAACTCCAGCCCCTTGGCCAACAAAGCGTGGGTGGCGATAACGATATCGAGCGTGCCATCGGCGAGCGCGATCTTGGTAACCTTTGCCTCGGCAGCGGGGACGAGCCGCGAGAGCCGCCCGATCTTCATCGGAAAACCCGAAAAGCGTTCAACGAAATTGGTATAATGCTGGCGCGCGAGCAGGGTGGTGGGGCAAATCAACGCCACCTGCAAACCGGCCATCGCCGCCACAAACGCGGCGCGCAACGCCACCTCGGTCTTGCCGAAGCCGACATCGCCGCACACGAGGCGGTCCATCGGCTTGCCCGCGCCCAGATCCTCGATCACATCGCTGATGGCGCGGTCCTGATCCTCGGTTTCCTGATAGGGGAAGCGGTCGACGAATGCCGGGTAGCCCCCGCTGTCAGGTTCCGCGATCGGGGCAGGGCGCAATGCACGCGCGGCGGCGACCTTGAGCAATTCACCCGCGATCTCGCGGATGCGTTCCTTCATTTTGGCTTTGCGCCGCTGCCATGCTTCGCCGCCGAGCCGGTCGAGCGCCACGCCATCGCTGTCCGAACCGTAGCGGGAGAGCACGTCGATATTCTCGACCGGCACATAGAGCTTGTCGCCGCCCGCATATTCCAGCGCGACACAATCATGCGGCGCCTTGCCGACGGGGATCGACATCAACGCTTCATAGCGGCCGATGCCGTGGTCGGCGTGCACCACCAGATCGCCGGGGGTCAGCGTGGCCAGCTCGGCGAGGAATGCGTCGGCGCTCTTCTTGCGTCGGGCGCGGCGGACCAGCCGGTCGCCGAGCATATCCTGCTCGCTCAGCAGGGCGATGTCGGGCGTCGTAAACCCATGATCGAGCGGCAATATCGCCAGCGCCACGGTGCCGCCCGCAGCTAAGCCCTGCGCCTCCTGCCAACCGCTGGCATCCGCCAGCCGTTTGACCTTGTGATCGGTCAGCAATCCCGACAGGCGCTCGCGTGATCCGCGCGAATAGCTTGCGATGACGACCTTTTTGCCTGCACCGATCAGATTGTCGATGTGAACTGCAACCGCATCGTAGATGTTGACGTTCTGCGCCCTTTCCGGCGCGAAATCGCGGGCGCCATCGACGCCAAAATCGATGACAACATCGCTTTCCGGTTCGTGGAACGGCGATGTGATGTGCATTGCCTGAATGGCGATGGCGCGCTCCCATTCGTTCCCATCGAGGTAGAGCGACGCTGGGTCGAGCGGGCGATAGGAGCCGGGGTTGCTGCTCTGGGCGGCCACGCGGTTGGCATGATAATCGCGAATCGATTCCAGCCGCGCCTGCGCCGCGCCGGTGACGCCATGATCGCGCACGATCAGCGCATCGTCACCGAAATGCTCGAACAACGGCACCAGCCGTTCCTCGAACAGCGGCAGCCAATGCTCCATACCGGCAAGGCGTCGCCCGTCGCTGACGGCCTGATAGAGCGGGTCGCCAGTCGCGCTCGCGCCGAATGTTTCCCGATACCGCCCGCGAAAACGCTTGATATTCTCCTCGTCGAGCAAGGCTTCGGACGCGGGCAGCAGCACGAAGCCATCGACATTGCCGGAGGTCCGCTGGGTCGTGGCATCAAAACTGCGCAACGTCTCGATCTCGTCGCCAAAGAAATCGAGGCGCAGCGGGCTTTCCGCGCCGCCGGGGAACAGATCGACGATCCCGCCGCGCACCGCATATTCGCCTGCGTCATGTACGGTGTCGGTACGCACATAGCCGTTGGCTTGTAACATCTGGGTCAGGTGCGAAATCGCGATGCGCTCGCCCGGTGCCAGCCGCGCCACCAGTTGCCGCACACGGAATGGGGTCAGCGTGCGCTGTGTAACCGCGCTGATCGTCGTGAGCACCAGTTGCGGACCCTTGGGCGTCCCCTGCAATGCGTGCAGCCCCGCCAGCCGCTCTGACGCGGATCGTAACGATGGCGATGCCCGGTCATAGGGCAGGCAATCCCACGCCGGGATGCGGATGATTTCCAGTTCCGGTGCGAACCAACCCACCGCATCGGCGACTGCCTGCATCGCTTGCTCATCGGGCGCAATAAATATGGCGCGGGATTTCGATGCGCGCGCGAGGTCGGCCAGCATCCACGGCTGGAACCCCGCCGGAACGCCGGACAAGGTGAGGGGCGATTTCGCCCGGAGTATGCGATTGAGATCGATCATGCGCAGCGGCCGTTGCTGATCGCGCGTGGCGGCATCCTCACTCGGGAACCTCAATATAATCGAGGCGGCAAAGCTCTTCCATCAACGCGCCTTGAAACGGGGCGGGGATGGAGATGGTGCCGAGTGCCCAGCCCATGATGTCGACGTCCTGCTCCTCCAGCAAGGCCTCGAACCAGACGAGATCGTCCTCGCTCCATGTCGCGCCATAGCGATCGAAGAATCCCCCGATCATCAGATCCGCTTCGCGCGTGCCGCGATGCCATGCCCGGAAATACAGGCGGCGCAGGCGGGGGGTGCTGTGCATCAATCGTCATTCCTGTCACGCGGACCGGCGGGCACGCGAATAAAGCGGCACGGGTGGTTTGATCCCCCTTGCGCGCTGGGCTATTGCAAGCGGCATAGCCATGCGACCCGATATACTCAATCCGCTGTTTGCCGAAATTTCCGCATTAAAAGGCGTGGGCAACGCTTTGGCCAAACCGCTCGACCGGCTGGGGCTGTCGCGGATGGTCGACCTTGCGTTTCACCTGCCGACCGGGTGGGTGGAGCGCAAGCGCGTCGAGGCGCTCGATTTTGCAGACGTGGGCCAAATGATTATCGTGACGCTGACGCCGATCGACTATCGCGCATCGGGCGGCAGCCGCGCGCCGTTTCGCGTGGTGGTGGCGGATGCGGCGGGCAACAGCGCGACGCTCGTGTATTTCGGAAAGAACAGCGGCTGGCCCCGCAAACTGCTGCCGTTGGGTGAGCCGCGTATTATCTCCGGCAAGCTGGAGGCTTATGGCGACCAGTTGCAGATCATTCACCCCGACCATGCGCTGCCGCCCGAAGAGGCAGGCGACGTTGCGGTGCGCGAAGCGACCTATCCGTTGTCCGAAGGCATCACGGCGGCGCGGATGCGCGATCTGGTCGCGCAGGCATTGGTGCGCGCACCGGACTTGCCGGAATGGATTGAGCCATCGCTGTTCGTCCGCAAGGGGTGGCGGGCATGGGGAGAGGCCTTGCAACTGGTTCACGGTCATCCCGATGCCGGAACGGCGCGAGAGCGTTTGGCGTATGACGAGATTTTTGCGGGGCAACTGGCGCTGATGCTGGTGCGGGCTGCATCGCGCAGGCGGCGCGCGGTGCCAATTGTGCCGACCGGCGCGCTGCGGGACAAGGTGAATCTGCCGTTCGCGCCGACAGGTGCGCAGCAGCGCAGCGTGCGGGAAATCGATGGCGACATTGCGCAATCCACGCCGATGTTGCGGTTGCTGCAAGGCGATGTCGGGTCCGGCAAGACCTGGGTGGCGCTGATGGCGCTGCTCGGCGCGGTTGAGGCCGGGATGCAGGGCGCCATGCTCGCCCCGACCGAAATTCTCGCCCGCCAGCATTATGCGACGTTGCGATCGATGCTGGCGGGCGTGCCGGTCAACATCGCCATCCTGACCGGGCGCGACAAGGGCAAATTGCGCGAGGCAACGCTGATGGGCCTCGCCGATGGCAGCATCGACATATTGGTCGGCACCCACGCGATTTTTCAGGATGCCGTGACCTATCGCCGATTGGGGCTGACCGTGATTGATGAGCAGCATCGCTTCGGCGTGGTCCAGCGGATGATGCTGGCCGCCAAGGCGGAACTGAACCCGCATATGCTGGTGATGACGGCAACGCCGATCCCGCGCACGCTCACCCTGACCTATTATGGAGATATGGAGGTCAGCCGTCTCGATGAAATGCCGCCGGGGCGGCAGCCGATCGAAACCCGCGTGCTGTCGGTAGATCGCCTTGCCGAAGTCGTGGATGCATTGGGGCGACACGTCGCGGGGGGAGGGCAGGCCTATTGGGTGTGCCCGCTGGTCGAGGAAAGCGAAAACAGCGATCAGGCCGCAGCGGAAGACCGCGCTGCGCAGTTACAAATGCGCTTCGGTGATGCGGTCGCACTGGTCCACGGTCGCATGAAGGGACCGGACAAAGACGCGGTGATGGAGCGTTTTTCGCGCGGCGATGCGAAAGTCCTGGTCGCGACCACGGTGATCGAGGTCGGCGTCGATGTGCCCAATGCGACGCTGATGATTATCGAGGGTGCGGACCGTTTCGGCCTTGCCCAGCTACACCAGTTGCGTGGACGGGTAGGGCGCGGGGATAAAGCGTCGGTGTGCCTGTTGTTGCGCGGCAATGGCCTGAGTGAAACCGCGCGAACACGCCTCGCCCTGATGCGGGAAAGCAATGATGGCTTTCGATTGGCAGAAGAAGATTTGCGGTTGCGCGGGGCGGGCGAAGTGCTCGGTACACGCCAGTCGGGGGATGCGCGTTTTCGGCTGGCCCAACCGGATCAGATTGGCGCGATGATCGATATCGCTCGTGACGATGCGCGGTTGCTGATCGAGCGCGATGGCGGATTGTCATCACCGCGCGGGCAGGCGGCGCGCATCTGCCTGTATCTGTTTGAGCGCGACGCGGCGGTAGCCCTGCTGCGCGGCGGATAGAGCGGTTTGCGATCCGATTGCATCGGCTCGACCGCTCTATCCTATTGTCTTGCCGCGTTTTCCGAGTCGTCAGGTGAGTCCACCTGACTGGAAAACGCTCTAATTATTTACTATCGGGCCGCGGGGCAGTGCGGATGGCTTCGACAAGTTGGCGAAAAGCAATCGCCTCAAAATGATAAATGAAGCGACAGCCGATATAGCCGTCCCTGTTCCAGGCGATTTCGGCCGGAACATTGTCGACCAGCGGCAACATGATTCTCAGGCGGTCATTTTTCGCAAAAGTAGCTTGGGTGCGGGCGTGAAACCCGGTTTCCGAAATATCGACAAGAGTAACCGGGGCGACATTATTGCGCACCCATGTAATCTGCGTTTTCAGGAAAATCCTGTCGCGTTCTGCGCGGCGGCGCTCGGCGAATTCGGTTGCTAAATTTGCATTCGATTGAAACATTGTTTCGCTCGCCTGTCGTTGGTCTCCACAGCCTTGTTATTGCTGCTAATGCTCAACAATATCTTAAGGTGAAACATAAAAAACAAATGTTATCAGATAATTGCGACAAACCGTTGTGGGGACGTGGCGGATGGCTTTCACGTCACCAAAGCGTGACGCTTGGCGCCCAGGCTTAGTTTTTGACCCGCAGAAATGGGCGATTGCGGATCGAATATCGCCGCGCCGTCTATTTTGACGGCACCCTCGGATATCTTCCGGCGGGCCTCTTTATTTGAGCTAGCAAAGCCGAGCATGACCAGCGCCGCCACCAGTGTCGGGGCCGATTCGGTGGATACGGTGGGCAGGTTGGTGTCCGACGCGCCTTCCTCAAATGTACGGCGCGCAGTTTCGGATGCCATTTGCGCGGCGGCATTGCCGTGCGCCATGCTTGTCGTGGCATCGGCGAGGCGTTTTTTGGCTTCGTTGATCTCTGCACCTTCCAGCGTTTCGAGGCGCGCGATCTCGTCCAGAGGCACGTCTGTGAACAGGCGGAGGAAACGTCCGACATCGGCGTCCTGTGTGTTGCGCCAGAACTGCCAATAGTCATAGGCGGATAGCTGATCCTCGTTGAGCCACACCGCGCCGCGCGCCGTCTTGCCCATCTTGCCGCCGTCGGCGGTGGTGATGAGCGGCGTCGTCAGCCCGAATACGGTCGTGCCATCGACACGGCGCGAAAGCTCGATGCCGTTGACGATATTGCCCCATTGATCCGACCCGCCGAGTTGCAACCGGCAGACGGTTTTGCGCGAAAGCTCCAGAAAATCATAGGCTTGCAGGATCATGTAGTTGAATTCGAGGAAGGTGAGTGGCTGCTCCCGTTCCAGCCGCAGCTTGACCGAATCGAACGCCAGCATCCGGTTGATCGTGAAATGCTTGCCATAATCACGCAGGAACGGAACATATTCGAGCGTATCGAGCCAATCCGCATTGTTGACCAACACCGCATCGGTGGGGCCGTCACCAAAGGTCAGGAATTTCTCGAACACACGGCGGATCGAGGCGATATTCGCCTTGATGTCGTCCTCGCTCAGCAGCTTGCGGCTTTCGTCCTTGCCAGACGGATCGCCGACCTTGGTGGTGCCGCCGCCCATCAGCACGATTGGCTTGTGCCCGGATTGCTGCATCCGGCGCAGCATCATGATCTGCACCAGGCTACCGACATGGAGCGAAGGCGCCGTCGCATCGAAGCCGATATAGCCGGGCACGATTTCCTTGGCGGCGAGGCTGTCCAGCCCTTCCGCGTCGGTCAGTTGATGGATATAGCCTCGTTCATCAAGGAGGCGCAGCAGATCGGATGCATAGTGGCTCATGCGCGCGCGCCTAGCACGGAGAACCCTGTTTGGACAAGTTTTTGCACCTGATTTGTCACCCCGATACGCCCGTACACCAGATCCGGTCGGTCGAGGTTGCAATTGGTTAT
>JBDTLS010000007.1:0-25295 GCA_039934655.1 Sphingobium sp. | reverse complement strand
AAGCCGTCCTTTGTTCACCTCAGTCGGAGCAATTCGAAATGACTGGGCCTGGGACAAAGCCGCCGCTCACGACGAAGGCCGCGAATGGCCGGTTCATCCAAGACCCGCCATTTACGGCCCACCGGAGATCACCCAGGAACGACAAGGGTGACCGGCCCCAGCCGGGGCTGCCGCTCAAGAAAGGACGGCTCGGAAAAATGACCATGATTACAAACGCAATGGCACACCCACGCTCTTCGCAGCCCTCAACATAGTCGATGGAACTGTCGTCAGGCGGAATATGCAGCAGCACCGCCACGAGGAGTTCATCTGCTTCCTAAACACCACCGATGCCAATGTGCCGAATGATAAGGCTGTCCATGTAACCCTAGACAATTATGCCGCGCCCAAGCCACTCACCTGGACCGCCGAACCTGACAAAATCATCGCTGCCATCAGACGAGGGCACCAACTGTTGGAATCTCACCACTATCAATGCCGACCTAAAGCTCGATGTGAGCATCAGGGCGGCGTCTCCACTGGCGTGGCGTCATGTCAAATCGCTTCTTGAATGAGCGACTGAAATGCGGACCATCCTGAAAGCCGCAATCATGAGCAATTTCTGTAATGGAGCGCTTTGCCTGGCTGGAATCACAAAGGGAGGCCGCAGCCTGTGTGAGACGTCGCTCCGCGATATGAGCGGCCAACGTTGCGCCAGTTGATGAAGCAAGCAAAGCGTCCAGACGGCGGCGACTGACCCCTTGTCTGGCCGCGAGCGCTTCGGGCGTGAGGCCTGGCTCCGTCACCAATGCCTCAATATCCGCAAGTGCAGTGCGCACGCGCGCCGGCACCGAGCGATGCGCTGCATGGGTGGGGATGGGCAAGCTGCTCATCAGCTTCAGCAAAGCGCCAAGGGCCGCCGCACCACCGACCGCGCTGAACGTCTCCTCAAGGCCCACGATAGTGTCGAGGAACCCTCTAAGAAGCCGCGCTTCCGCGCAGTCATGGTCAAGGCGAACAGCTGATTGTCGCAGCAGGTCGGGAAAATGCGTCTGCGCAAACCGTTGCGCGAAATGGACAACATGGCACTTCGACACGCCCAGTCCCTCAATCACAAACGGTTTACTCCCATCAAGCAGCGCCATTTGCCCGCGCGTCAAACGACAGCGGCGATTGCTCTGCTCAATTTCGGTGGCGCCATCCAGCTGAACAATCAGACCGGACCGGGGCTGGAGTGAGCCAGTTGGTGCCACGCCATGGAGCGTCTGAGCGGCTGCCACGATCGAAAAAACGGGCGTGTTCGCTAACATTGTACGGCGAACGATCCCAATCGGGTTCGGCAAAATGCTGCGTACTTCCAATCCAGGAAATGCGCTCGGCACCCAATTCATCCAGGTGCGACGGCGGGAGCTCGACGCAATGACATTCAGATCAATGAGTTGCCGCCCGTCCGATACTTCACATCCGCTTTCAGGTGCGCCGACCATCCACCCATTCCTCATGTTACGAGCCACGGCTATTCCAGATTCGACAAGAAAACATTTCTAGCTAAAGCAGGCAATTGGAAATTGCCCATCTTAAAAGCCTCTATTCAATACGACTCATATCTCACGGGTGAGGACGATGGAGAGCAGGATGGCGAGGACGTTGCCTCGAAAATGGATCGCTAAGCGCATCGCGCAGCTGGATCCTCGGAGGGACTATGCCGAGATCTGGAAGTTATCGGTTGTGTACCGGGCGAACGACACGTTTCTCGACCTGCTTTATTCGATCACCTTCCCAAATTTCGTTGTGCCCAACCATGGAGCCATAGCGGTGCTGCGTGAAGGGCGCGGCAAAGTCTATCGGCATAATGAGCGTCGCATGGACGATACCGCGCGCCACATCCTCATCTGGTCCGAATTTGGCCCAGACCACGACTATACCAGACGCTCCGTTGAATCGCTCAATGCGCTGCATGCGTTTTGGGCGACGAAATACCCAGCGTCGTTCAGTCACGACGAGGATTATCTCTACACGCTTTGCTATGAAGCCGTCCTGTTCCACCGGCTCTTGAGACGCGTTGGTCGCAAGGGCCTGAGCCAGCATGAAGCCATTGCCACTTGGGAATTTTGGAGGCGAATGGCGAAACTTTTCCGCAATGGCGCCACCGGTGCGCCAATCGAAGGTTTCCCCGATGACTTTGCCGCCTGCCTCGATTTCGTTGAAAATTACGAGAGCAAACGGCGCCCACCCAATCAATATACAAAGCAGATTGATGACCTGATGATCCAGGCCTTCAGCAAACGGCATTTGCCGCGCTTGCTGCAGCCTGCCGGACGAGCGCTCATCCTCTCCCTGATCTCGGAAAAGACCGTCATCAATCTGGGCATGAAATTGCCTTCCCCGCCCCTGCGGGCTTTATGCCGGTTCGGATTTCGGGCCTTTTTGGCGATAGGCGAACATTTGCTCGCCGATCCAGCCGTGTCATTCCCCGAGCTCAAGCGGGCGCGTGAAGGCCTGACCATGGAGGACTACCTCCGCACGGCCACAGGCGGAATGAAAACACAGCCCAATCCTGCCAGCTAACCAATCCTCGCCAGTCTCAGGAGTTGAGATGAAATTTGTCCATCACAACCGACCCCTCAACGGGCTTCGCTATCACTACGTAACCGCAGGCGACGGACCACCGCTCCTCTTTCTACACGGCTTTCCTGACCTGTGGCGCGGCTGGGAGCCAGTCATGCGCTACTGCGTAGAGGCGGGCTTTCGCGTCATCGCGCCAGATCTGCGTGGCTTCGGAGAGAGCGAGGCGCCGGCGCAGTCCTGCACAGCGACATCTTTCGATATTCTGGGGGATATCATCGCTCTACTTGATGCCACCGGCTGTCCAAGCGCTGGATTGGTCGGCCATGATTGGGGAGCAGAGCTGGCCTGGCAATTCGCTCTTCTGCGCCCGGACCGCTTCACGTCGATCGCTGCCTTGTCAGTGCCCTATGTGCCAAGGGGTCCATTGAGCTTGCCCGCCGCTCTGCGCAGCTTTGCGCCGCCAGATCTATACATGCTCCATTTTCTCGAAGAGGGCCTGGCAGAGCGCGAGCTTGATGCAGATCCCGAGACCTTTTTGCGGCGCATTTTCTACAGTAATCATGGAATGCGGCCAGGGCCGCCGCCCACAATGCGGCTTGCTTCAAATGGAAGCCTCATCGATGCCCTAGACGAGCCGCCGGCAAATTTCAGATACGCTGGCGACTGTGATATCTCCTATCATGTCCAAGCCTTTCGCAAGACCGGTTTTGCTCCGGCATTAGACACTTACCGCAGCCTGCATCGAAGCTGGGAACTCATGGCCGGTTGGGCGGACAAGACGCTCACGGTCCCCGCCCTCTATATCGGGGGCAACAAGGACATCGTGATGGATTTTCCGGGGATGCGCGAATGCGTGGCCAATATGACGACCATCTTACCTAAAGCACGCACGCCCCACGTCTTGCAGGACGTTGGGCACTTCATTCAAATGGAGCGCCCCAAGGAAACGGCTGATTTGCTGATCGACTTTTTCGCAGGCGACGGGACATAGCGGTGTCAGCTTTGGCGCGCACTGCCTAGTCCAGCGGCTCAACTTCCACGGGCAGGCTCGCAAGCGCATGCAGAGTGTTGTTGAGCCGTCGCACCGGCTTGCCCGCCAGACGGATCGACTTAACTTTTTTGAGCATTGCGGCGAGCACCAGCTCGGATTCAAGACGAGCGACCATCTGCCCAAGACATTGGTGAATGCCAAACCCAAAGGCGACATGTCCGCCTGCCCCACGCTCAATCTTAAAGTCTTCTGCATCGGGCCATTTGCGAGGATCGCGGTTTGCCGCGCCGAGGAAGAGCAACACTTTGGAGCCTTGCGGAATCGTTGTGCCGTCCACATCGACATCTTCAAGCGCCGTGCGGAAGAAGGTCTGCACTGTTGAATCCCAGCGCAAGCTTTCCTCAAAAGCCCGCTTTGCCAGACTGGGGTCCGCCCGCATCATGTCCCATTGATCAGGGAAGCTGGCAAAGCCGAGTAAGAGGTGCCCGATGCCGTTAACAGTGGTATCGACCCCGGCGGTCAGAAATGATCTGACAAGGCGCTCGGCCTCCTCCGGCGTGCATTCGCCCCGATCTGCTGCCTCGAAAACAGCCATGCCCCATCCGCCCGGCGTCAGATTTTCACGTCGGCATGCCTGAGCTACCCAGGCAATCGCATCGGCTGCCTTCCTGTTTCCTTCATGGAAAATCGCATTGCGCGGGCCAAATGCGTTGAACGTCGCTGCGGCATAATCGAGGAGCATTTCCCGGCCCTCGTGCTGAATGCCGATCGTGTCCGGAAACACCAGCATCGGATAAACTTCGGAAAGGTCCTGAACGGCATCGAAACGTCGTTTTGCGACCAGTTCCGTAACCAGCGCATCGGCAAGCTCTGTCCAGACCGGCCTTATGGCTTTGAGCGCTTGCAACGAGACGATCTTCGTCATGATCGATCGTGTCCGCGCGTGCAGCGGTGGATCAGCTTCCAATAAAAGAGAAGGCGGCCGCCAGGGCGCTTCCTTGGAAAAGTCAGATAAGCCAACGCCTCTTCCTGAACAGAAAGTGGCATGGTCCTGCAGCGCGTTTTTGACGTCGTCGAACCGCGCCATCGCATAGCAGTCTAGGGCCTGAAGCCACACAACCCGACCAGCTTCTCGGAGCTCAGCATGATGGGCGTAGGGATCAGAGAGAAATGCCTCACTGAAGGGATCAATTGCCAAGGTCGCCAGAGCCATTGGTAAGCCTTTTTCTAGACAGCCTGCGATTAGGCCGAGATCATAAGAAAAAGGCCCGCATCCTCAGACGCGGGCCTCAATCGTCATTTGCCGAATTTGAAGCCGAGCCTGACACCATAGGTGCGTGGCGGTGCCAAGGTGTGGATCACCTGACCCGACGGAATGGTAAGGATCGAACTACGCACCGCATCATTGGTGAGGTTGTTACCAAACACACCGACCGAGAAACGCTCATCGTCAAAGCGCATCGTAAGCGAGGCGTTGACCGTATCGAACGGCGCTTCCTTCTGCACATTGTCCGCTTCGAAATAATAGCTTGAGCTATGCAGCCAGGTCACGTTCGCAACCACCAGATTCTGGCCGATGTCGGCAGTGTAGGTGCCACCCAGGCTAAATGTCGTGCGCGCAGCATAAGGCAGATCGTTGCCGGTTGCAGGGCCTGTGATCACAGGAAATCCGCCGCCCGGTATGCTGGTCGGGGCATTCGGGAAGTCGCGGAACTTGGGATGCAGCAGCGTCAGGCCGCCGTTGATCTCAAGACTGTTGCCGACACGCAGCGTGGCCTCTCCATCGAAGCCGTAGATTCGCGCACTGGCACCGTTCGTGAACCCTGTGCCAGCGGCCTGTGCGACCTGAACCTGCAGATCCTTATACTCGTACAGGAAGATCGCGGAGTTGATGCGCAGGCGCCGGTCGAACAGATCGGCCTTCTCGCCAATTTCCCAGGCCTTCAGAGTTTCCTGACCATAGGGCGCGTCGCTCGGCGTCGTCACATTGAAACCACCGCTTTTGAATCCGGTGTTGAACGATGCGTAGAGCAGAAGGTCACGCGTTGGCTTGTAATCCAGCGAAACGCGGAAGGTTGGCCGCTCGAAGCTGATGTCTTTGACCGTCTGCGGCGTCACGGGGACGACCGGCGAACCTGGCAGTAAAAGGACGCCATCCTGACGCGCGTTGAGATGCCGCTTTTCCCATGAATAGCGGAAACCCGCCGTTATGCCGAGTTGATCGGTGAACTTGTAGGTCCCCTGCGCGAAGCCTGAGACCGCCTCGGTGTCCTGATAGCCGGAGATATTGATTGTACCCACCGGGAAAGCCGGGTTGATCGTCGGGTCGTTTGCGAAGTTGATGGCGATCGGCTTGGCAGATCCGCGTCCGCGAAAATAATAAGCGCCAGCCACCCAGGTCAGCGGCCCACCAGAACCGGATGAGAGCTGAAGTTCATTGCTGAACTGCCAGTCATTCTGCCGGATGCGAACCCATGTGATGGGCAAAGGCGAGCCATCATAGTCGAAGGTGTTGTCCAACTCTGCTTCGCGATAAGCGAAGATGTTGCTCAGCTCCATATCGCCGAGCGGAACCTGAACCTTGAGGCTCGCACCGCCGCCCTTCACCTTGATGCGCGGCTGCGTGTCGGTGCGGGCATCCCAGGGCTGCGGAAGGGTATTGATTGGTCCACCGGGCAAGGTGCGCGTGCCGGGCGTATCGGTGAGCGGATTGGGGCTGCCATCGCGATCGGTATAGTCGCCGATCAGCGTGAACTTGGCGAAGCCGGGATCATAAATGATCTTGCTGCGGACAGCGACATCATGGTCGGTCCGGTAGACATCCTGCCCGTTGACGAGGTTCGTTCCCCAGCCATCGTTGCGCGCGAAACGAACAGCAATGTCCGCAGCGAGCGTATCGGAAACGGGCGCACCCGCATAGAACTGCGCTTCGACTGCATTGTAATTGCCATAGCTGAGGCTGCCGTTCACCAGCGAGCCAATCGAAGGATCGCGCGTAATGATGTGAATGAGGCCGCCGGTCGCGTTGCGCCCAAAGAGCGTCCCCTGCGGCCCCTTCAGCACTTCGATGCGATCGACATTGTTGAACTGAGCGAGACCGACAGACTGGTTCGCGAGGTAAACGCCGTCGACATAGAGCGCGATCGGGTTCTCAAAGCCTGGGCCATTGCCCAGCGAGCCAACGCCACGCAAATGCAGCGTCAGATAACCATTTGCATTTTGCACAGAGAGCGCGGGAATGCTGACCTGAAGGCTATCGAGGCCTTTGACGCCGCTGTTCGTCATCGCTGCACCGGTGACTGCGGATACCGAGACCGGCACATCCTGCAGCCGCTCGTTACGCCGCTGCGCGGTAACGACGATATCTGCCACCTGCCCGCTGTCGGTTGCTTGCGGCTGGACAGCATCGGTTTGAGCTGCCGCAGGAGCGGACATCATCATCGCCGTGATGGCGCTGGATAGAAAAAGGGTTGTTTTGCGCTTCATCACCATCTCCCTAGTCGCCTCTTGTAGGGCTGAAAACATCGAGCCCATGAGACATTGATTATATTATGGTGCAAATCACCATGAAGCGTATTTCCCGCTTTTTGATAATAATGTCAAATACGATGTTTCATTATATGCGAACTTTGTTGACTGCACCGAACCAATCAATCAAGATTGTTGGGTAAGGCGGAGACTCGCCTGTCATTGAGAGAGGATTATCGTGGCTGCAGTTTCAGGCGGTGAGCTGGTTGTCCGGGCACTACGCAAAGCAGGCGTTTCGGAAATTTTCGGCCTTCATGGCGCGCATATAGATAGCATATTCCAGGCCTGTCTTGATGACGGTCTGCATATATATGACACCCGAAACGAAGCCGGTGCGGGTCACGCAGCTGAAGGATATGCCCGTGCAGGCCATCGTCTCGGCGTCGCGCTTGTCACTGCAGGTGGAGGGCTCACCAATGCCATCACGCCTATGGCCAATGCATGGATGGATCGCACGCCCGTCCTGTTTCTCACCGGATCAGGAACGTTGCGCGATGACGAGACCAATACCTTGCAGGCAGGTCTCGACCAGGTCGCCATCGCTACGCCGGTTACCAAGTGGGCCAAGCGGGTCCAGGCGACCGACCAGATTCCGCGCCTGATTGCCCAAGCAGTCCGCATCGCGCTCACGGCACCTTGTGGCCCGGTCTTACTGGATCTCCCTTGGGATGTGCTGACCAGTATGGTCGAGGAAGACGATCTTGCATCGTCCGGCACGCAGAATCTCTCATTTGCTTGCCCGCCAGACGCAACGCTGCGCGCCCTTCTCAAGCGCATCACCGATGCGAAACGCCCTGTGATCATTATCGGCTCAGAGGCATCCCGCCGCAATTCTGCGTCGTCGATCAAGCGCCTGGTGGACTCGCTCGGTGTGCCAGTATTCTCTGACTTCGAAGGCCTTAACCAGATTTCGAGTGTTGAGGGGGACTGCTATGGTGGCCTGCTTCAGGGGCTTAATGGCCTCGTGAAGAAAGGTGCAGAACCCGACCTTGTGCTCCTGATGGGCGTTCGCTGGGGCTTGCACACGGGTCATGGCTCGCCCGCTCTTTTGCCTGCCGGTGCTGACATCGTTCAGATCGACCCGGATAGTCGCGAGCTTGGCCGCCTGCGCGAGGTTTCCACCGGGATCTGCGCCGATATTGGCGCCACTTTAGATGAACTCGCGCGGATCGCTGAGGAGACAGGCACGCGTGTTGATGAAAGCTGGCCGCGAACAATGCGGACCTTCATCGATACACGTCTCGCGATGATCCGGTCGCAGGCAAGCACACCAGTTGAAGGCGCGCCGCTGCATCCATTCCGTGCGAGCGAGATCGTGGCCCGCGAATTGGGCTCGGATTGCGCATGGGTGCTGGACGGCGCCCTAACCTATCTCTGGTTCACCGAGCTGATGTCCGATCTTCGCCCCCGTTCCATTCTGTGCCACGGCTATCTGGGCTCGATGGGTATTGGCATGGGAACTGCGCTTGGGGCCCAAGCGGCCGTGAAGCCCGATGGTCGACGAACCGTGCTCGTGACCGGCGATGGCTCGGTGGGCTTTGGAATCGCCGAATTCGATGCCATGGTTCGGCACAAGCTTCCAGTGATTGTCATCGTCATGAACAATCAAAGTTGGGGAGCGACGCAGCATTTCCAAAAGCTTGCGGTGGGGGCGAACCGGATCACAAAGACTATGCTCCCAAATGGTCGTTACGACCAAGCGGCGGCAGCTTTTGGTGTGACACCCTATTTCGTTGACGACGAAGCGTCTCTGGAGCGCGCGCTCAAGTCGGCGCTGGAGTCCGATGGGCCTGTATGCATCAATGTGATGATCGACTTGAACCCGATCCCACCTGAAGAGCTGCTGTTGATCGGCATCGACCCCTTCGCGGATGCGCCAACAGAGACGGTCGATGGCTGAAGGAGCCGTCATGACACCCGGCCTTTATCAGATTGCGTATGTGGTGCCGGACCTAAACGCCGCAATGGCGTCATGGACGCGTCGTGCCAAGGCCGGTCCCTGGTTCATCATGCGAGACTTTGTCGGCATTGACCAGAAGGTCGACGGCGTAGCGGACAAGTCAGCTTCCACGATAGCGCTTGGCCAAGCAGGGGCTACCCAGGTCGAGTTGATCGAGGTCGGCCCTAACTCGCCCAAATTCTATCAGGAGCATGTCGAGCATTATGGCTTTGGCCTCCATCATTTCGGACTGCTCACAGCTGATTTCGCTACTGAGGAGGCGGACCGCCTGCTCAAGGGCGAGAAAGCAATCTTCACTGCACGCACGCCAAGCGGGGGGCGGGTTGCGCACATGCGCGATCACTGCGCGAGCCCGAAAATCATCGAGCTCATTGAAATCGACGATGGCCTGAACGCGTTTTTTGGAGCGGTGCGCGACGCATCCATTGGCTGGACTGGCGCTCACCCTTGGCGGGAGGTCCCGAGGGGCGGTGGCAGCAGCAATAGCTGATGCACAACCAATCTCTGGACACTTTCGAAACATCTCTACGGGCGCGATCATTCGACATGTGATCCGCGCCCCGGCGCCCAGCATTCTCCTCTCTATGTGCTGGGCGCCAACCATCCCTTTTCGGGTTCATCCCAATGGAGGCTCATATGTTAGAAGATCGCCAATTCTCGCTGCTCATTAACGGACAAGCCGTGGCCGGCGTGAGCGCCTTTGATGTCGTCAATCCGGCAACCGGAAAACCCTTCGCCTCCTGCCCTAAAGCTGATCTCAACCAGTTGAACGAGGCCGTCGCTGCAGCTAGCCGCGCCTTCCGTTCCTGGGCAGCCTTGTCGATGGATGACCGTGCTGCGAAACTCGAAGAGATCGCCGCTGCGATAGAAACCCGTGCTTCAGAATTCGCCCATCTCCTGACTCTGGAGCAGGGCAAGCCCATCGATCAAGCAACTGGCGAAGTCATGGGCGCTGCTTTTTTTCTGCGCGCCTTCGCACAGATGCGGCTGACCCCAAATGTGCTGCGCGACACGCCGGAAAATCGCGTTGTCGAGCATCGCCGCCCGCTCGGGGTCGTGGCCGCGATCACGCCCTGGAACTTCCCGCTCATCCTGCTGGCGAACAAGCTTGGTCCAGCATTGCTCACGGGCAACACCATCGTCATCAAGCCAGCGCCAACGACGCCGCTCACTACCTTGTTGCTGGGCGAAATCCTTGGCGAGATATTGCCAGCGGGCGTAGCCAATATCATCTGCGACGAAGGTGATTTGGGTTCTGAGCTCACCAGTCATCCGGACATCGCTAAAATCGCCTTCACCGGCTCGACCGCTACGGGCAAGAAGGTCATGGCATCAGCCGCCGCGATGGTGAAGCGCGTCACACTCGAACTGGGTGGCAATGATTGCGCCGTCGTCCTCGACGATGTTGATCCACGTTGGGCCGCGCGCAAGATTTATGAGGGCGCGATGGCCAACGCCGGCCAGATCTGCGTGGCGATCAAGCGGGCTTATGTTCCGAGCAGCCTCTACGACGCGTTTTGCGAGGAAATCGCCAAATTGGCGCAGGAAGCCATTGTGGATGATGGCACGAAGCAGGGTACGACGGTCGGCCCCGTCCAGAATAAATTGCAGTACGACAAGGTGCTTGAGCTGATCGAAGATGCGCGGGCGCAAGGGAAAATCATCGCTGGCGGTGAACCTCTCGAACGCAATGGCTTCTTCATTCGGCCAACAATCGTGCGCGACCTTCCCGAAGATGCTCGCCTGGTGCAGGAAGAGCAGTTCGGCCCGGTCCTCCCCATCCTGAGCTATGACGACATTGACGATGTCATTGCACGCGCGAATAATTCTGAATTCGGGTTAGCGGGCACCGTCTGGGGACGCGACACTGTGCGCGCCACTCAGGTCGCCGAGCAAATTGAGTCCGGCACCGTTTGGGTAAATCATCACTTCGCCATCGAACCGACCATCCCATTCCGGGGCGCCAAGCAATCCGGTCTCGGGGGCGAACTGGGGCAATCGGGTCTCGAGGAATATACCCAGGCTCACATCATCAATGTTGTGGAGGTCGTATGACGCAGGGAATTCTTCAGGGTAAGACAGTCGTCGTCACAGGCGCGGCAAGCGGCATTGGCCGGGGCATTGCGTTGGCGGCACAAAGCCATGGCGCGAAAGCAATCGTTCTGGCCGATCTCGTCGATACGCCTCGCGAAGGTGGTGAAACGACCGAAAATTTGCTCAAGGAAACCGGAACGCCGCATCTGTTCCAACGGGCCGACGTCACATCAGCTGATGAGATGGAGGCTCTCATCGTCGCCAGCGAAGCCTTTGGTGGCGTCGACGTGATGGTCTGCAATGCCGGTATCGCGCTGCCGAACGATACACTGGACCTGCGTCCTGAGGACCTGCGGCGGCTTCTTTCAATCAATGTTGAAGGCGTCTTCTACGGGGCACAAGCGGCCGCACGGCAGATGCAGCGGATGGGCAAAAAAGGCAGCATCGTGATAATCTCGAGCATGGGTGGTCTTCGAGGCGCGGGTTTCACCGTCGGATACAGCACCACCAAGGGCGGCGTGAATATGATGGTGTGCTCCCTTGCGGATGCCCTTGGCCCCCACGGCATAAGAGTGAATGCCGTATGCCCAGGCCTGATTGACACCGCGCTTGTGCAGTCTTCGCCTGACGTCGCCGCTGCGTTCGAACCCTTGCGCCAGCGCATGCCGCTCCGTCGCTTCGGCGATGTTCGCGAGGTAGGCGATGTCGTGGCCTGGCTGGGCTCGGACCTCTCTTCGTTTGTAACGGGCGTGGCGCTTCCCGTCGATGGCGGCCAAACCGCTGTTATTTAGGAGAGATTATATGTCAGATTTGCTCGGACGTACTTACATCGTGACTGGCGCTGGCTCCGGGATAGGTCGCGCCAGCGCGCTCGCGATCACTAAAGCGGGCGGCCGCGTTGTCATTGCAGATATCGCTGCGGCAACCCTCCACGAAACCGCTGAGTTGGTAAAACAGGCGGGTGGTGAAGTTCGGACACTTGTGGGCAGCGTCGCTGACGCAGCGCACGCCGATGCCCTGACAGCACTTGCTCTTGAGGCGTTTGGTAGTCTCAATGGCGCGCATAACAATGCAGGGATCGAGACAGATATTGCGCCGATCGCCGAGGCGAGCGAAGCCGAGTGGGATCGTGGCATGGCCGTCAATCTCAAGGGGATCTGGCTCTGCATGCGCGCGCAACTGCGGCACATGAGTGCAAACGGAGGCGGCTCGATCGTCAACACGGCTTCCGTGGGTGGGTTGGTCGCAGTGCCAGGCAATGCAGCCTACAGCGCAGCGAAGCATGGCGTGATCGGCCTGTCTCGCACGGCGTCCGTAGAATATGCGCAAGCTGGAATTCGGGTGAATGCCCTTTGCCCCGGCCTTACAAAATCCGGCATGACCAATCGGCTTCTCGAAGTAGCGCCAGATCTTATTCAGGCAGTCATGCCGCCCATGAAGCGTATGGCCGAGCCAGCCGAGATAGCTGATTGCGTGGTGTTCCTCCTGTCTGACCGCTCCTCCTATATGTCCGGCCAAGCCATGGCAGTTGATGGAGCGGCGACGGCTGTCTGACAGAATGTAATGACTGCCGCGAGCCTCTGACGACGGGCTAAATCTGGAGCTACCGTAAGCCTCTTCCTCTATATGAGGGGAGGAACGCTCGCACTGTCGCCGTGCACCGCAAGGTGTGCATAGCCGTTACATCCTACCCAGCCGACGAACAGTTGTCCTGCCGGATGACCATAATCGCCCGAAAACGAAAATGCCCGGCACGCTTAAAACGTACCGAGCATTCACATGGCTATTGTTGCTGTGTGACGAACTTTAGGTTCAGGACTTTGCCCCACGGAGACCAAAGTCTTCGAGAAGAGGTAAAACTTTCCGCCCGAATGAATCGATCCCGTCGATATAATCGACCCAGCTTAGCATCACCCCGTCGATGCCCGCTTCGGCCATTTGGCGCAGCTGCTCGGCAATGCTCTGTGCGTCACCCAACAGTGGATATCCAGCGCCTCCGCTCATGCGCTTACGCATGAAGGCGACCTTGGGATCGGATGGGTCGAGCCCATTTTCGCGGATCATCGTATTCATCAAGCTGTCAATCGCTGGGCGATCGATGGCCTCCCCGGTGAAATAATTGAAATAGTCCTGTGCCTCGGCGACAGTGTCCCGCAAGACAACCGTAGCGTTCGTCCATATCTGAATCTTTCGGCCAAATTCATTCAGTGCCAGTGCTTTATACTGGGCGATCTCGTCTTTCCATGCGCGTGGATCGTCACCGCGCGGCGTGCAGAAGCCGATGTCAGAATTGCGCGCAGCAAATCGCATCCCGGTCAATGAGGTCGCAGCATTCATGATCGGGATTTTGGCTTGCACCGGCGTGGGGTGAGCCAACGCACCCTTCATCTTGAAATAGGGCGATTGATAATCAAACTCTTCGCCGCTCCACAGGCGACGCAGGACCGAAAGCCAATCTTCAAGATAGGCATAGCGCTCATCATGATCGAGCAAGTCGATGCCAAACATATCGAACTCGCGCCGGTTCCAGCCGCCAACGACGTTCAGAGCGAAGCGCCCGCCCGACATATGGTCAATCGAGCTGGCCATTTTCGCGATCGCCATAGGATGCAATGTCGGCGCGTGAGAGGTCGCAAACACAGCTGAGTGCGTCGTGACCTGTGAAACGGCCGCAGCAAAGGTAAATGCTTCGAAGATTTCGTTGGATTTATGGTCAGGCGCTCCATCCAGATAGCCCTTCCATCGGGCGATCGGCGTGATGGCCTCGAAACCAAAACCGTCCGCAAGACGTGCTGCTGCGAGCATGTTTTTCCATGTGGGCTCGGTGAGTTCGGGCGCCTTTGTGATGGCGCTCACGGTATTTGTACAGAAGGTCCCGAGCTTCAGTCCGTTCGAATTAAAGATCGGGTTGGTATGCGCGTTACCGTCTGACATTGTCGGCCTTTCCTAAGCTCCATCCAGAGCAAATTCAGTTTCTGTTTCTAAGTTTGGGTTTGAAGATTAGCCCAAAACAGTCTGAGCTCGTCCTCTACCAGCATATGTTTCGTGTCATTTTGTCGAATATTAGTAAAGAGAAAAATCATATTTCTCATATTGTGCAAATAGTATCATTATCCGCGATCTTTGCATCCTCGATCAGAAAATGTGCGTTTGGATGGCGCCTCTCAAACCGTTGTTAGCCTGTGATATCCACCGCGATGGAAGATCAGCGGAGACCCTTCCGCCCTGCTCTCCAGCGCCCGCACTGCGCCAACCACCAAATAATGATCGCCAATGTCGATGAGCCGCTCGATGTCGCACTCGATCCAAGCAAGGGCGTTATCGAGCACGGGCAAACCTAACGGGCTGCTGCCATGTGCTATGCCATCGAACTTGTCGCCACCGCTGGAGGCGAAGCGGCGGCAATCGTCCAGCTGATCGCTCCCCAGCACATTCACGCAGAAACGGCCCGTCGTCGCTATCTGTTGCCAGCTGACTGAGCGCTTGTCCGGCATGAAGCCCACTAATGGCGGATCGAGCGAGATGGAACTGAAGGAGCCAATGGCCAAACCGCAGCGCTCGCCACTTTCCGTTAATGAAGTAATGACGCACACCCCGGTTGGGTAGCTGCCCAGCACGTCGCGAAATTGCTTAGGATCGATCAAAGGGATGGTCCTCCGGTTTTTGCTTCTTGCCCGGGGCTCTGCTCAGAGGTCCAACAGGAGATTGCTGGTTTTTGCGCGAGAGCAGCAGGGCGTGAACTGATTATCCGCCGCACGCTCCTCATCGGAGAAATACATATCGCGATGATCTGGCGTGCCCTCCAGAATGCGGGTGACGCAGGTGCCACACACGCCTTGCTCGCATGAAAGAGGGAGATCGATCCCGTTATCCAGCAGCACATCCGCGACGCTCTTGTCCTCCGGAACGTCCAGAACCTGCCCCGAACTCGCAAGTGTCACCGTAAACGCTGACGTTGAGCCAGGCTCAATGGGTGCGGCTGCAAAATACTCGAAATGGACCTGGTCATTCGGCCAGCCAGAAGCGACAGCCATGCTGCGCACAGCCTCCAGAAAACCCAATGGACCGCAAACATAGATGCGACGGCCCGGAGCGGGCGATTGCAGCAAACTGCCCAAATCAATCCGGCTCTCAATCTCATCGTCGAAATGGCATTGAACCTGGCTTGCGAAACCCGACGACCGAATCCGATCCTGAAAAGCCATGCTGCTTCTCGACCGCGCGAAATAATGCATTTCAAACATAGCATCTGAGGCGCTCAGGCGCTCCGCCATGCAAAGAATGGGCGTGACGCCGATGCCGCCGGCCAGGAGCAGAGGGGACCCATCCACTTCCATCAAAGGGAAGTGATTGCGAGGGGTGCTGATCCGCAGAATCGATCCTGCCTCAATATCCTCGTGCATGCTGACCGAACCGCCACGCGACTGCGGGTCTTTCAGGATCGCGATTTGATAGTGGTCGCGCTTCTGCGCGCTATTGCAAAGCGAATATTGCCGCACAGGGCCAGCTGGAGTGTGCACATCAATATGCGAACCGGCACTGAACGAGGGAAGAACTGACCCATCGCACGATGCGAGGTAGAAACTCGCAATGCCTTCGGCTTCTTGCACCTTGCGGATGACCCGCACTTCCATCTCGCCTTCGGTCATTCCACTCTCATGTTGCCTAGGGCTTTTCGCAGCCTAGCTCGCCGATAGGCTGGCCGCCTTGTGCCCGTTGTTTGAGCCAGCGACGTTCCTGACTGCCATCCGGATAGTCACCCCCCTCCAATTCAGTCAACATAATTTTCATTATTTGAGAAAAATTGGCATAGAAGTGATGGCCAAACATTCAGCGTGCGCGCGGTTTGCGCCCCACATGGGCGAGCTATCGCGCTCAGTTGACAGAAATCAGCTTGCAAAGCGGGCGAGCTCCAATATATTTTCATATTCTGAGAGTTAAACAGATTATTATTCTCAATATATGGCGCAAATGCGCTCGGGAAGAGGATGAGCAGGCATGATCGTTCGTAACGCGTGGTATGTTGCTGGTTGGGCACATGAGCTGAGCACCACACCGCTTGCACGCCGCATATGTAATGACCCCATCGTCCTGTTCCGCACCGAAGAAGGCGAAGTAGTTGCTATGCTGGATGCGTGCAGCCACCGTGGCGCTCCCCTGAGCCGTGGTGCTGTGGTCAAATGCGGTATTCGCTGTAATTATCACGGCCTCGTCTTCAACAAAGAGGGCGTCTGCGTAGACATTCCGGGGCAGGACAATATTCCGCGCAAGGCCCGCCTGCGGGTTTATCCCTTGCATGAAAAAGATAACATGGTCTGGATCTGGATGGGTGACGCCGAGAAGGCCGACCCCGCCGATATTCTCGATTATCCCATTCATAACGACCCTGTGAACTGGCCGACGCGTTATGAAATGGCGCCCGCCAAATCGGGCTATCTCCTGCTCGTCGATAATCTGCTCGATGCGACGCACCTGGCTTATGTGCACCCTGACTCCGTGGGTGGCACATCGCCCGACGTGCATTTCAAAGCGGAGATGGACGTTCAGCGCACGAAAGACGGTGTTCGCTCTGAGCGCACCATGAAGAATTCACCAGCCCCGCCAGCTTACACCAATTGTGTGCCGTTCACTGGCCCGGTGGACCGTTGGCAAGAGTTTGACTTCATCGCGCCAGCGGTTGTGCTGCAATATTCCGGCGCAGTGCTGGCGGGCGAGAGCCGGAAAACAAGCCAGCAACAACGCTTCGATATGCGCCTCTTCCATGCCCTGACCCCGGAAACCGATACGACATCTTTCTACTTCTGGTCGGCATCCAATGGCCACGCCAAGAATGACATGTCGGCGACAGACTTAATCGTTGAGGAAATCACCAAGGCAATTGTCGAGGACAAGGCGATGGTGGAAGCGCAGCAGGAGCGCCTGTCCGAGCTTGGTGAGGATTGGCTCGTGGACAATCGTTCAGACGGTGTGCGGTTGCTTATGCGACAGGCTGTCGAGCGGATGGCGAAGGAGGCTCAAGAGGCCTGAAAGTTACACATTTAGCAATCCTGTCTCTGCCCAACCTCCACTTGGCGCGAGTGATTTCTATCCAATCAATGCGCGCCGCGACGATGACGTACTCCGATAGCAATTGATGGAACAAAGTGAGCAGTCTAACCTCCCATCCAACCTTTTCCATCAGGACGTTGCATTGAAGACCACCTCAGATCGAGTTCTCAGCGTCTTGGCGCTTTTCACCCGCGAGAAAGGCGAGTGGACTGTGGAGGAGGCCGCCGAGCTGTTGAGCTTGCCGATCAGCACGGCCTATCGCTACTTTAAGAGCCTGGCGAACGCTCAACTCATCATCCCCTACTGGCCGGGCCGCTACGTCCTTGGCCCAGCCGTCATTGAGTATGACCGCGCTATGCGGCTTCATGATCCAATGATTAATGCGTCAAAGTTAATCATGATCGAGCTTGCGGAATCCGTGGGGGACTGCGTCGCCATGCTGGCCCGTTGCTACATGGACAAAGTGATGTGCGTGCACCGGGAGCACCCACGTGGCTCGCTATTCGATGCTGTTGGCTATGAACGTGGGCGCCCAATGCCGATCGATCGCGGCGCTGCTTCAAAGGTGATCCTAGCTAACCTGGGCACTCGCGAGAGGCGTTCAATTAAGGTGCCCCAAGATGATCCCGAACTCAAGGCAGACCTGCGCGCCATTCGAGCGCGCGGGTTTGCGATAACCCACGGTGAGGTGACGCAGGGTGTGATGGGCGCGGCGGTCCCAATATTCCGAAGCGACCAGACCTTAGAAGGCAGCCTGGGCCTTATCTTGCCCGCCGATCGGAAGGATGACCAACAGGATATCGTCGCGGCATTGATCCGCGCTCGGAAGCAGATCGAGAGCAACCTCGCCATTGATCAGGCCCAATTGCATGACTTTGGCTGACGACCAAGAGATCGCTTTGCCGCCAAGCATGAGCATTCTGGACTGGCAACGGTTTGCGCCGGTTAGGAGCGCCTTGCTACCCGGCAGCTGTCGAGTTTGCGAATGTCCGGTTCCGATGTGAGCTGACATTTTCAGCACCGCTGCGGAACGGCGTGTGTTGGTCGACTGCTGCCGGTCGCCTTAAAAGACAAGAAGTGGGACTTAGCTGCCTTTCCCGCCGGCGGTGGCAAAAGACAGCTTTCGGCAGGAGCGGACCCTCATGTGATGCTATGGTGCCGTAGCCCCTTATGGGCAGCGGCCCTGCAACCCAATAGGTCTCTTTAATGTCCTATTGCGAGCCGGTGACTTCTCGCCGTCATCAATCTACGACTAATGAGGCCATGGTGATCTCAATCTGGGCTTGGGATCTCGGAACAATCAAATGCCTGAGCATCTCAACGTCGTTCTGCAGCCCGATTGGATCGAGCCGGTCTGCCGATCGTAGCGCCTGTTTCAGCCAATCACTCATGTGCGGGTGCTCCAGCACCCATACGATTCTGGCGTCTGCTACCGCCAGCATGATTTCAGGCTCCTGCCTCATCTCTCTCACCCGTTCCTCTCGGCTCATGGATTGCAATCCCGGCAGTTCGCGGGTTCAGCCGCTACAGCCTCGACGGCGCGTTCAGCACGCCCGCTACATGGGTCAGGCCGCCAACTCAGGCACCGCCGTTGCAGGCTCTGCCTCAATCACTGCCACCCATTCCAGATCGCCTGTGTATCGCCACGTCATCCGCCCCGCGTCGTCGAGCGCGAACAGATAAAGCCAACGATTGTCAAAAAGCTCACGCACGTCGGGGTGGCGCTTGAGGATCGCGGTCATCGCCTCGCGCGGCGCTTCAATACAGACCGAAAGCCTAAGAGGCTCATGAACGAACCGTTCGCCGTCATGGACGGATTGCCACGGGAGCCCGGCGCGCAAGGCACCGCCATTGCCCTCCACAACCCCGAAGCCACCGACGACGTTATGCAAAAGCTTGTTGCCGCCCCCGAACACCGCGGGCGCCACCGTCGATCCGTAATATTGCAGGCTGATCCAGCTCGCTACGACCACAGGCGCCGTCAGGATTAGTTCCAGGACACCAAAGTCACTGTCACTTTTCCAGTCATAGTCATGCAGGAAGGCCCGACCCTCGAGATTCTTTCCTGTTGTGCGCCGACGTGGCGCCGCGATGAATGCCTTGCAGCCTGCCAACGCCCATTCCGGTCGGACCTCGGCCCAGTCGCGACTGCGCTTGACGAGACTTGCCTCGCCTGTTCCTCGCGGCAGACGCAACGCCCGCTCGCCCCGAGCGATCTTGCCCGCTGCGGCCAGCCACCCCTTGGCTTCGCCCAAGTTGGAAGCGTGCGCTGTGATAATGCAGTCTTCGGAATAGAGCATGACCGCGTCGGTCGTCGTGTCGTGCAAGGCACCGACGAACAGCGTGTCAGAGGGTATGATGATCCCCTTTGGAACCAGGCCAATGCGAACTTCCAGATCATTAAGCAGACTGGCTAGTAGGCGCGCATTCACCTCGCCCGAATAGCCACCGCAGGCGCCGCAGTGCAGCCCGCTGGCATGAGGGTTGTTGACGACGTTGGCACCGTGGCCGGCCAGGACGACGAGCCTTGCGAAATCAGTCGTCAACGACATGGCCCGCAGCACGGTCTCCGCCGCCGCTGTCCGAGCGCCAAGATCAAGCGCTGGATCGGGACGCGGAGCCGGATCGTTTGGCAGTGGCGTTGTGCGCAAGCCCAATGAATCGATTACCAGTTTGCTGATATAAAGTGGGCCCGTCGCCTCGACGAAAGCAAAGGATGATACGGCGGCCAGCTTGAACCGGCCCCAGGCACGCTTCGCGCGTGCCTTCAATCGTGCGCTCTGATCCGCAACGGCCTGGTCCGGGCCACCCGAACGCGTCGTCAGGCCGGGATTAAGCAGTACGGGCAGACGGTGTTCGCTCACGTCCGAAGCAAACCGGTTGTGCGACGCCGTCAGACCGAAAAAGCCCGCAAACCCCAGGGTCTGGATCGCCGGATTTACGGATTCGAGCGCACGCCGGAATACCTCCGAGCGCACATCGATACAGAAGGCAGCCTGTAATACGGGGCGGCCTTCGATCGTCCCCTTCCCCGGTCCACCAAGCGTTTCAGCCAGCTTGCGTTGCGCCGCGCGTTCCGATGCTTCCTGAAGGATCGCGTCGATGATATGATCGACGGTGGGTGTGACAGGCAAAGCGTGCTTGGCAACGACTGACTCCCAGCGCTCGCCGACCTCCTTTTCATAACGATCGAACAGCGCCGCTTCCCAGATGAGGCGGATCGCCAGAAAGTCGCTCGTGGTCGCGTCGGTGCGACCGGCGAGTTCGGCCTGCCAGAGTCGATAGCGGGCATATTGCGCCCAGCCGCCAAGTGTCATGAGCATCTGGTGGAAATGGGTGTGCGCCGCCGACTCCGGAACGCCGATGCGTTTCACGACGCTCGCCACTGCGTCCGCTGCGGCTTCCGGAGCCAGAGATACATGAGTCGCGAAACCCCGCAGACCGGCAATCTCAGGCGTCAGGTCATGGGTCGCGACCGCGCGCCAAGCGGCGTAGGCACCTCTGCCGCGGGGCGCAGCCCAGAGCGCCTGCCCCTCATCTAGAAACCCGGCCGCCCAGGCGCCGAAACGCTCAGCGATAATGCCCGGCCAGTCGATCCCGGAAACTTCCGCCGCAAGGTCCGCGAGCGTTGGTAGGGCACAGGCGGTCGGCATCGCCGACTGCACCGCTGCCTTCAACGCCTCTAGGTTTGGCGGGCGCTGCGCCGGCGGCGTAGCCGCAACAGCGTCCAAAAGATCAGCATCGGCTATGTCCCCATCGGCGATCCTGTCCCGATACCAGCTTCGCGGCATAGTCACCGGAGTGCCAGCCACTCTGGCGAGCCTGGCCGCGACCGTGGCGAGGCCCTCTCGGGTCTGGCCAAGGAATGGATTGACCGCGACGCTCGACGCCAAAGGCCAAGCGGGCGGAATCGCCCGAACGGCTTGATCGACGACGATGTCGAGAGTGTCGCGGCTGAATGAAGGCTCTGTATGCATCATGGTATTTTCCCCAGGAGATCAGGAGGCATCGCGCATCCGCCAGCCGCCGAGCAGCCAGTCGAAAACCGCGTTGGCATAGAAGCCGTTGGAGAGATGCACGCGCAGCCCAGCGGCCGCGGGGTGGTAGGCCCACAGCGGAAACATCGCCTGGACAACCGCCACAAGGCCGAAACTGATTACCGCAAGGACGATCAGCGCCCATTCCAACGGGCCCGGTGCCGGGGCAGCAGGCAGCACCCCTGACGTCAGCCAGATCGCGAGGACCTGGAGGGCGAAATAGCTGACTGACGTGGCGACGGCGTAGACGACGGTACGCATGGTCAATGCGCGCGGCGCGGCGTCCGCCAAACCTTGTGCGAGCATGTAAGCGACGCCGAAGATCAGGATCGCGCCCAGCGCGATCGCCTGCGGTGACTTGTGCTGAAACCCGAAGCCAAACCCGACGACGGCATAGATCACCAGCGCGAGGAGGAACGCACGCCCGACGGCACCGGCCTTGGGAATGGCCACCGGACCGGGCCGACGGTTGGCGGCGATTAGTTCTACAGCGCCGCCGGAAGCGAGGAACGAATGTGCTTTGTAAAGCGAATGGGCCACGATGTGGAGCAAGGCGAGCGGGAACAGCGCCAGGCCGCATTCCAGGATCATGAAGCCCATCTGGGCGACCGTCGACCAGGCGAGCGAAGTCTTTACAGCAGGCTGGGTCAGCATAACCAGCCCGGCGAAAAGTGCGGTGAAGCCACCGATCAAGACCAGCCCTGCCAGCACGCTCGGCGCCAGCAACATGACGTCTGCAAAACGGATGAGCAGGAACCCGCCAGCGTTTATTACACCGGCATGCAGCAGCGCCGAAACCGGCGTTGGGGCCTCCATGACTTCGGTCAGCCAGCCGTGCATGGGAAACTGGGCCGACTTCAAAACCGCGGCGACCGCCAAAAATCCTGCCGCGGCAATCGCCAGGTCGCCACCGGACCCCGCGCGGGCAGCGCTCAGAATCTGTGTGATATCCGTCGTGCCATAGGCAAATGTTAGCGCCACGGCCGAGATTATCAGCGCAATGTCGCCGATCCGAGCAGTCACGAACTTCTTTGCAGCGGCCCTCTTTGCCGCGATCCGTTCCGGATAGAACAGCAGGAGCCTGTGCAAAAACAGACTCGTCGCGATCCACGCGAAGACGAGCTGAACCACATTGCCCGAGAGTACGAGTAGCAGTACGGCGGCTAGCGTCAGCGACAGCCAGCCGGTAAACGCGCCTTGGCGTGGCTCTCCGTCCAAATAGGTCGCTGTGTAGCGCACCACGACCCAGCCGATGAATGACACCAACAGAAGCATCACGCCGCTGATCGCGTCGAGGCGGATCGAGAACCCTATACCCCGTGTGCCGATCATAGCGCTGTCCCACGCCCCGTGCATAAAGAGCAGCGCGACGGAAACGCCGGCGATCCCTAGCGCCAACAAGGCCGAACCTTCGGCAACTCTCCTAGCAATATTGGACCTGCGGCCCGAGCTCAGAAATCCGACGGCTGCGCTCAGGAATAGAGCGAGGGGGGCAGCATAGGGCAACAGATCAATCGGCAAAGGTCTTCCCCATCGCGTTTGCAAGTTGGAGGAGGGATAGCCGTCGGCGCAGCATTGGAAAAATTCATTGTCTGCGCCATATCGTTCTGTTTTATAGAACGATATGAAAAGCCTGAACTTCAATCACCTGCGCTATTTCTGGGCGGTCGCGCATGAGGGCAGCCTCACGCGGGCGGCGGAGCGCCTAAACCTGTCGCAGTCGGCGCTTTCGGTGCAGATCCAGAAACTCGAACATCAGATGGGACACCCCCTGTTCGACCGCGTGGGTAAAAGGCTTGTCCTGACCGAAGCCGGGCAGATCACGCTCGACTATGCGGACACCGTATTCAAGGCCGGCGATGAGCTGATGAGCACACTCGAGGGACGCCCTCTCGCGAGCCGCCAAGTCCTGAGGGTCGGCGCGCTGACGACCCTCTCGCGCAACTTCCAGCTTGAGTTTCTGAATCCTCTGGTCGGCCGCACCGATGTGGAGTTGGTTGTGCGCTCCGGAACCATCCGCGACCTGCTGGCGCAGCTCGAAGCCCATGCGATTGACGTGGTTCTGTCCAACAGCGCCGCCCCGAGGGACGCCCGCGCTCCCTTTCGCAACCATCTTCTGAATGAACAGCCCGTCAGTCTGGTGGGACGGCCGAGGCCGAAAAATAAGCCATTCCGCTTCCCGGACGATTTGCGCAACGAACCTGTGTTGCTCCCCAGCCTCGACAGCGACATCCGACTGGGATTCGACCGGCTGCTGGACCTTGCCGGCATCCGCCCCATTATCCTGGCCGAAGTCGATGACATGGCGATGCTGCGTCTATTGGCCCGTGAGCGCGACGGCCTGACGCTGGTCCCCCCCATTGTCGTGCGCGATGAACTCGGATCCGGGGTGCTGGTCGAGCATTGCCGTATCCCCCAACTTACCGAAAGCTTCTATGCGATTATTCTTAGCCGACGGTTTCCCAACCAGCTTCTCGGCGAGTTGCTTCCGGGATACGTCCGCGAAAGCTCAAATTGAGAGCGGCGGCTTTCGGGATTAGCTTTTTAGCGACCAAACCATCGACACTAGGGCGCGTAGCTGTCACGCAAATGTCAGCGCTTCGAATGGCTGGTTCCGGCGTAAGCGGAAATTCCCACTACCGCAGCGGAAAGGCGTGTGTTGATCGTCTTCGGCCAACAGTGTGTCGATCACGGAACGGCAGATAAGCGATAGCCGTCACCCAAAAGCTGCCCGAGCACTTTCCACCAATTTTTGCCGTTTAGTCGCTACGTCGTTGGGCGCCAAATGTCACGTTTTTGCCACTAACTTCGGCCATACCAAGTCGCCTTGCCGCTGCCGTGCTGGATGAGGTGGCGGGCCGACACAAGCGCCTGCAAATGCTTCTTCACGGTGTTACGGTTCGCTCCTGTTAGATCGACAATCTGAGCGTTTGTGATCCGTCCGTGCGCTTTTGCTAATTCGAGGATCAGCACTGCCAGTTCCGGCAACCGCTCGACCATTAGCCGTTCACGCACGATCTTCGCCTCCAGCCGTGCCTTCTGCCGCTGGAGCGACGTCAGGAAATAGGCGATCCACGGCTCCCACGCTGGCGCTTCGCTGCGGATCGTGCCCTGTGTCCGTCGCAAGGCAAGGTAGTACCCGTCCTTGGTCGCTTCGATAACGCTTTCGAGCGAAGAATACGGCACATAGGCATAGCCGCTGCGCAGCAAAAGCAAGGTGGTCAGCACCCTCGACAGACGGCCATTGCCATCCTGAAACGGATGGATTTCGAGAAAAACGACGATGAAGATCGCCGTGACGAGAAGTGGATGAAGCTGCTTCTGATCAAGCATCTCGTTCACCCACTGAACCAGCTCGGTCATCAATCGCGGCGTATCGAACGGCGTCGCCGTCTCGAACACGACACCGATTTCCTTGCCATCGGCATCGAAGGCAGTGACGTGGTTGGTGTTGGTCTTGTAGTTGCCGCGATGCCGTTCGTCCTTGGCGCTGTGGACGAGCAAGTCGCGGTGAAGCTGCTTGATGTGATTTTCGGTCGGCGCAATCGCATCGAACGACGCGAAGACTGTTTCCATCACTTCGGCGTAGCCTGCCACTTCCTGTTCGTCGCGGGTGGCGAAGTGCTGGATTTCGATATTGGATAGCAGCCGCTCGACATCGCTGTCCGACAGCTTGCTGCCCTCGATGCGCGTCGAGGAGCCAATGCTCTCGATCGTCGCCACCCGCCGCAACGCCGAAAGTCGATCGGGCGCGAGCGTCCCCAAGGCGCGCCACGCGCCTTTGAATTCGTCGATCTCGGCAATCAGCGAGAGCATCTGCGGCGTGATCATCAGTGAGGCAGTATTGATGGGCATACCCATATTCATGCCCATAAATATCCATAAGTGCAACGATACCCGCAAACAGACCCATAAATATCCAAAACTCGGTAGTTGCCGTACTCGCAGAAGCTATCGACGCCCCGCAGGCGCGGCCTACAGTTTGGGGAGGCGGCGGACGACCGGCGTGGATTGGACGATCGCAGTGTCGGTCGAAGCAAGGAGCACAAAGCGGGCCACGACAGTTTCAAGTTCCTGAACATCGCGCACGACCATCCTGACCACGAAGCAATCCTCGCCCGTGACATGGTCGGCTTCGACAACCTCGGGG
>JBDTLS010000006.1:0-27827 GCA_039934655.1 Sphingobium sp. | reverse complement strand
AGATCGCCAACGGATTGGCTGGTCTGGGCAAGGGCGATGGTGAGTTTGCGCGTCATGTCCGGGTCCGTAGAGCATTTTTGCCGCCCGCGCAAAAGCACCTTTGCACTTTGCCGCCGGGTCGCTAAAGGGGCCGCGAGCCATGAATGTCACAGCCGGTATATCGCCGCTGCGGGGGCAAGTTGGCAGCCAGAGCACAGGCAGAGGACGTGATCATGAAATTGATGACCGGCAATTCCAATCCTCCGCTTGCGCGCGCGATCGCCGAATATCTGGAAATGCCGCTGACCAACGCCAGCGTGCGGCGTTTCGCGGATGAGGAAGTGTTTGTCGAGGTGCATGAGAATGTGCGCGGCGAAGATGTGTTCGTGATCCAGTCGACCAGCTACCCCACCAATGACAATCTGATGGAACTGCTGATCTGCATCGATGCACTCAAGCGCGCGTCGGCCAAGCGGATCACAGCGGTGCTCCCCTATTTCGGTTACGCACGGCAGGATCGCAAGCCGGGGCCGCGCACGCCGATCTCCGCCAAGCTGGTCGCGAACCTGATTACCGTTGCGGGGGCCGACCGCGTGCTGTCGGTCGACCTGCACGCCGGTCAGATTCAGGGCTTCTTCGACATCCCGACCGACAATCTGTTCGCCGCGCCGGTCATGTCGGCGGATATACAGGCGCGCTTTGGCGACAAGAATATCATGGTCGTCTCACCGGATGTCGGCGGCGTGGTGCGCGCGCGCGCGCTCGCCAAACGCCTCGACAACGCTTCACTGGCTATCGTTGACAAACGGCGTGAGCGGGCGGGCGAATCGGAGGTCATGAACATCATCGGCGATGTGAAAGGGCGCTTCTGCATCCTGATCGACGACATCGTCGATTCGGCGGGCACGTTATGCAATGCGGCCGACGCGCTCAAGAAAGCGGGCGCGGAAGGCGTCGCCGCTTATGTTACGCACGGTGTGTTATCGGGCGGCGCGGTCGCGCGGGTCGATGCCTCGCAACTCACCGAACTGGTGATTACCGATTCGATCCTCGGCACCGATGCCGTCGCCGCTTCCGCCAAAGTACGCCATATGCCGATCGCACCTCTGCTCGGCGAAGCGATCAAGCGCATCGCCGACGAAAGCTCGGTTTCCAGCCTGTTTGATTGATCCGAGCGATTTCCCAGCGATTGGAATCAATCGCTGGTTAAGAAATCGCGGTCAAACAAAACTCGGAACGAGGATTGACGTCACGCCGTCTTGGCGTGTCACGCAAGAGCAAGCTGCGTTAATCTGACGCTGGCCGCTTGCTCTTGCTAATTTGTTTACGCATCGTTTTTTGCGAAAAACCGGTTCCCACTTTTTCGCACGATGCTCTGAAAGTTGCGCCGCGCAACTTTGTGTTTTGCGTTATCTCAGTGCAGCAATATGATCGGCAGCGAGAGCACCAACGCCACGCAGCCCATCACCCGCTCCTTGCCGCTCAGCAATTGACGCGCCAGCCAGCTTTCCCAGATCAGCGGACAGCTCAGCACCGCTCCAGCAAATAGCCCTTTGGCCAGCAGGTCGGCGGTAACACCATGCATATCAGACTGGATGGCAAGGCCACCCATAAAGCTGAGCGCGGAAATGATCCAGGCAAGTGCGGTCATGAAGAGTCCCCTTCACCAGCTAAATACGACCGCGCAGTCGCTTCTTTAAACGGCGCTTGCCATGCGGCGCTGTGCACGCGATGGAGAGCGGATGACGACACGCGACGATCTGACTCTGGCTAACCGCCTTGCCGATGCGGCGGGTGAGGCCATCCGCCCGTTTTTCCGCGCGCGCTATGACACCGATTACAAATCGGATGCCTCCCCGGTTACCGAAGCCGACCGCGCCGCCGAAACCGCGATCCGCGCGATCCTCGAAAAGGAACGCCCGCATGATGGCATTATCGGCGAGGAATATGGCGCGGCGCGCGCAGACGCCGAGCGGATATGGATACTCGATCCGATCGACGGCACCCGCAGCTTCATTGCCGGGCGACCAATATTCGGCACGCTGATCGCGCTGACGCAGGCGGGCTGGCCGACCATCGGCATCATCGACCAGCCAATTACACGAGAACGCTGGGCAGGCATGGTCGGACAGCCCACAACCTTTAACGGCGCGCCGGTCAAGACGCGATCCTGCCGCACGCTGGGCGATGCGATATTGGCGAGCACCGCGCCCCAGTTGTTCCCCGGGCACGACGCCGAACATTTCAGCCTGCTCGCACACGATTGCCGCGACACGGTCTGGGGCGGGGATTGCTATAACTACGCGCTGCTCGCCAGCGGCCATATCGACATCGTCGTCGAGGCAGGATTGAAGCTGCATGATATCGCCGCGCTGGTGCCCGTGGTCGAAGGTGCGGGCGGCCGCATGTGCGACTGGTCGGGCGATCCCATAGATTCCGATAGCGATGGAAGGGTGATTGCCGTCGGCGATCCAGCGCGGGTGGACGATGTGCTGGAGGCGCTGGCCTGCCATCACTGAGCAGTCGGTTAGTTATCCCCGGGGTGCGCGCACCCCGGCCCGGCCCATTTGCGCCAATCGAACCTTGAGGACTTCCGGGCGCGACGCGACGAGAAAGCCGAAGCTGACGGTCCCTGCTTTCGTCTCCACCACATGATGCAACCGATGCGCTTGCACGATCCGCTTCATATAGCGGCTGCGCGCGACATAGCGGTTGGGCACCCGTTGATGTACGATGATGTCATGAAAGCCGAGGTAGATCGCGCCATAAGCGGCGATGCCCGCCCCCATTGCCACCGCCCATATGCCCCAGCCCCATTGCACACCGCCGAGCAGCAGCAATATGGACGGCAAGGCAAAAATCACGAAATACAGATCATTCCATTCCCACCGGCCGATGCGCGCATGATGATGGCTGGCATGGAGGAACCAGCCCGGCCCGTGCATCACCCAGCGGTGCATGACATAGGCAAAGCCCTCCATCGCGCAGACGGTCAACAGGAAAAGGGTGATGGCAAAAATCAGCATGGGAAGATCATAACCCTTCACACCGCCGAAAGAAATGCGCGATCAGGCCGCCACAAGGCTGCGCGCACCAAATAGCGCTGTGCCAACCCGCACATGCGTGGCGCCAAGCATGATCGCCGTTTCAAAATCGTCCGACATTCCCATCGACAGGCCGGACAAACCGTGGTCGCGCGCCATTTTGGCCAGCAGCGCGAAATAGGGTGCCGCTTCAACATGGGCGGGCGGCACACACATCAGGCCTGCCACGGGCACATCGGCAACCCGTGCCGCATCAAGCAATGCCGGCACATCCCCAATCGCGCAGCCGCCCTTTTGAGGCTCAGCGCCGATATTGACCTGCACAAAGCAGGGAGGGCGCCGCCCCTGCCCATCCATAGCCCGCGCCAGTGCCGTTACCAGCGAGGGGCGATCGAGCGAATGAATGACATCGAATAGCGCCACCGCATCCTGCGCCTTGTTGCTTTGCAACTGCCCGACCAGATGGAGCTGACTTTCTGGCGTTTCATCGCGCAGCTGCGGCCATTTAGCCTGCGCTTCCTGCACGCGGTTTTCGCCGAAATGGCGCTGGCCTGCCGCGAGCAGGGGACGAATGGCATCCGCATCTTGCGTTTTGGATATTGCGACCAGCGTAATGGCTTCGCGCGAACGTCCGGCCAGCACCGCCGCCTGTAAGATGCGATTTTCAATTGCGGAGAGCCGTCCTGCGGCGTCCATATCCATGCTTTCGGCGTTCATCCGTGCTGCTATAAGCGGCCCAATGGCCCTAATCCACCGCAAAAAACACCTCCCGCACCCCACGCTTTGGCTGTTCACCGACGAGCGGGTCAGCGAGGGTGCATTGCTGTCCGCCGTGGCGCGGCTGCCCAGGGGGTCCGGCGTGCTGTTTCGCCATGCCAGCTTGACGCCGGACGGACGCAAGGCGCTGTTCGAGCGCGTCCGGCTGCTCGCGCGCAGGGGAGGCAAGACGCTGATTCTGGCAGGCACGGCGCTTGAGGCACAGGCGTGGAAGGCCGATGGATGGCACAGCAAGGCGTCCGCACACCGTCATGCCCGTCACCGCTCACGCAAACCGATGATTGCGACGCACGCGGCGCATAATCCCCACGAGCTTTATTCCGCGTCGCGATCCGGCGCAGATGTGGTATTCGTTTCGCCGGTATTCGCCACCCGCAGCCACCCGGAAGCCAAGGGTCTGGGGCGCATCCGGCTGGGGCTGATGATACGGAATGCCCATGTGGCGATCATGGCGCTGGGCGGCATGACCCCGCACCGATCAAGAAGCCTGCGTATATTGGGAATTTCGGGGTGGGGTGCTATCGATGCGCTAACTGCGGCCGCACCGCTAACCGCTGTTCAAACGCAAATCAGAATTTGAACATCGTTCCTACGTAAACGGCCTGATTATCGCGCCGCTGATCGGTCATCGGCACCAGTCGGCTATCCGGCCCGGCATAGCGCACACCCGCCGTCACATTCAGGTTACGGGTCAGCGAATAGGAACTGGCGACATCGACGCTCAACTTGCGTTCTCCGGCAAGAGTTTGCGGCGCAGTGCCCGCCTCGCGGTGCGCATCCAGCATAACATTCGCGCTCAGGCCAGATTTTTCACCCCGATCGAGCGTAAACCCTTTCGCCAGCGCGGGAAGTTCGACCACCACCGGATCAAGCGGCTTGCGACCGACATTATCCGCCATCGCGAATTTGCGCCAGCCGCGCGACGCGTCGAGATTGAACGCCAGCGGCGCAAGGCCGACCGATGCGCTCGAATGATCCAGAGTGCCCAGATCACCGCCACCGGCCCTGACCAGCACCGTGATCGAGCGACGGCCGCTCATCGAGCCGCTGGTCGGCGTGAAACGAAAGCTCTTGCCATTGCGGTTGATGATGGCGCGCGCATAAGCTGCGGCGAGGCGGTCATCCTGAGTCGAAGGCGTAAAGGAGGAAATACTGCCAAGCTGGTTGAGGGACACCGGATTGGCGCTGCGCAGGCGCAAGAGTTCTGATGCCGCGCCAAATGCCGGAGACAAAGCAAAAGTGACTACGGCAAATGCCGCACCAGCCCCTGCAATATATCCCCTGACCTTGGCCATGATGGTCCAGCCCCTATTATCTTCGAACGTCTAATATAGCATCTAACCCACATGATTGGCTAGGGCCGATCGACATTCAGGCAACTTGGTTGCGTAGTCGGAACGCGCCCCGCCATCGCGGGCTTGCCGATTGCCACAGTCTGGCTATAGATGCGGCAACAGTCTCCCCTTTGTCGGGCCAGTTACCTGTGCCTGGCCTGTCTGGAAAGTGCGCCATGATCCGCCGGTTATCCCCCCGTTTTGCTACTACTGCGTTGATTTTTGGCGCAGTTGCGTCACTTGGCGCTTGCTCATCCGGCCACAAGGATCGCCCCAAGGCCGATCTCGCAGCTTCGAAAATCACCACGATCGGCGTGAACAGCTATTTGTGGCGCGCCAGCCTGGAGACGATTTCGTTCATGCCGCTGGTGCAGACCGATTCGAACGGCGGCGTGATTGTAACCGACTGGTACGCCAATCCCAATGCGGCGGGCGAGCGCATGAAGCTGACCATTTCGATTCTCGATCAGGATCTGCGCGCCGACGCGCTGCGAGTCGCGGCCAGCCGCCAGGTGCTGCAAGCCGGGCAGTGGGTGGACGCCCCCGTACAGGCTGCGACCGTCCAGAAGCTGGAAGAAGTCATCCTGACCAAGGCCCGCGACTTACGGCGCACGGCGATTAGCGCGGGCTAATCCCGCCTCCTGTTTTGACCGGAACGACCGGGCGCTCAATCGCGGGCGCCCCCAAGGGAGCATGAAATGCAAAGGCGCTTCAACCCGCTGGAGGCCGACGCCAAGTGGCAGCGGGTCTGGGAAGACAGGCAGAGCTTCCGCGCATCCGACACGAGCGACAAGCCGCGATCCTATGTACTGGAAATGTTTCCCTATCCTTCCGGGCGCATCCACATTGGCCATGTCCGCAATTATACGATGGGCGATGTGCTGGCGCGTTTCCGCCGCATGACCGGCCATGAGGTGCTGCACCCGATGGGGTGGGACGCGTTCGGGATGCCCGCCGAAAACGCGGCGATGGAGAAAAAGGTGCATCCCGGCGAATGGACGCGGTCCAACATCGCCAACATGCGCGCACAATTGAAACGACTCGGTTTCGCGCTCGACTGGAGCCGCGAGCTGGCGACGTGCGAGCCGGATTATTACGGGCATGAGCAGGCGCTGTTCCTTGACCTTTATGCTGCGGGACTCGTTTATCGCAAGGAAAGTGCAGTCAACTGGGACCCGGTCGACATGACCGTGCTCGCCAATGAACAGGTGATCGACGGCAAAGGGTGGCGATCCGGCGCGACCATCGAGAAGCGCAAGCTCTCCCAGTGGTTCCTGAAGATCACCGATTTCGCGGATGATTTGCTGAGCGGCCTCGACACGCTCGATCAGTGGCCGGACAAGGTGAAGCTGATGCAGGAGAACTGGATCGGCAAATCGGTCGGGCTACAGTTCAGCTTCGCGCTGGATCACGCTGTGAATGACATCGAGCGGCTGGAAGTATTCTCGACCCGGCCCGACACGATCTTCGGCGCAAGCTTTGCCGCGCTCGCCGCCGATCACCCGATCGCGTTGGCGCTCGCCAAGACCGATCCCTTGCTCGCCGCCTTTGCTGATGAGTGTCGGCAATCCGGCACCGCCGCCGCCGAAATCGAAACGCAGGAGAAAAAGGGTTACGATACCGGGTTGAAGGTCATCCATCCCTTCAACGGCAGCGAACTTCCGCTGTTCGTCGCCAATTTCGTGTTGATGGAATATGGCACCGGCGCGGTGATGGCCGTGCCCGCGCACGACCAGCGCGACCTTGATTTCGCGCGCAAATATATGCTGCCCGTGCCGCGCGTCGTCGCGGCGGAGGGTGATGAAACCAAGCCCATCCACGATGAGGCCTATTCCGGCCCCGGCGCTCTGGTGAACAGCGATTTCCTGAACGGCATGGCGGTCGAGGCCGCCAAGGTCGCCGTCATTGCCCGCGCGGAAAGCGAAGGCTGGGGAACCGGCACGACCGTGTGGCGGCTGCGCGATTGGGGCGTGTCGCGCCAGCGCTATTGGGGCACACCGATCCCGTTCATCCACTGCGATGCGTGCGGCGTGGTGCCGGTGCCGAAGGACCAGTTGCCGATCGTCCTGCCGGAAGACATCACGTTCGACATCCCCGGCAACCCGCTCGATCGCCACCCGACGTGGAGCCAAGTCGATTGTCCGCAATGCGGCAAGGCGGCGCGGCGCGAAACCGACACACTTGATACCTTCGTTGACTCAAGCTGGTACTTCATACGCTTCGCCAGCCAGCCCAAGGACAAGCCGTTCGACAGGGAAGAAGTCGCGCGCTGGTTGCCGGTCGGGCAATATATCGGCGGTGTCGAACACGCGATCCTGCATCTGCTCTACGCGCGCTTCTGGACGCGGGCGCTCCAGCACATCGGGTTGATCGATGTTGCGGAGCCGTTTGCGGGCCTGTTTACGCAGGGTATGGTGACGAAGGAAACTGTTCGACGTAAAACACCCCTCCAATATCTCGAAATGGATGGATCGGTCACCTCGTATCCAACAAATATCCTGCAACCAGAAGGTACGGGATGGCTAAGTCCAGAAGAAGTTGAGTGGATTGGTGATATTCCAATAGAAAAGGTGACTCGTGCAATCGCGCAGGTCGGCCGCGTCGAGAAAATGTCGAAGTCGAAGAAGAATGTCGTCGATCCCGATGACATCGTCGATCAATATGGCGCCGACGCGGTGCGCTGGTTCATGTTATCCGATTCCCCGCCGGAGCGCGACCTACCGTGGACCGACAGCGGCATCGAAGGATCGTGGCGCTTCGTCAACCGCTTGTGGCGCTTGTTCGGGGAAGCGAGCGAAATCGGCGTGGGCGGGGCAGACAAAACACTCGACCGCAAATTGCACCAGACGATCGACGGCGTGGCCAAGGATATCGAAGCCCTGTCCTTCAACAAAGCGGTCGCCAAAATTTACGAGCTGACCAACGCCGTCGAAAAGGCTGCGCCCTCCACATCGCGCGCCACGGCCATTCGTGCGCTCGCCCGGCTGGTCGCGCCGATGATGCCGCATCTCGCCGAGGAAGCGTGGAGCGATATGGGCGAAACCGGCCTGATCGCCGATGCGCCGTGGCCCGCAGTCGATCCCGCGCTGCTGGTCGATGATGAAGTGACGATTGCGGTGCAGGTAATGGGCAAGTTGCGCGATACGTTGACTGTGCCCAAAGGCACGGCGAAGGATTTGCTGGAGAAAATGGCGCTCGCCGCACCCAATGTCGCGCGCACGCTTGATGGCGTGGTCCCCAAAAAAATCATTGTGGTGCCGGACCGTTTGGTCAATCTGGTGCTATGAATCGCTTGGCCGCTCTCTTGATCGCTCTCGCCGTCCCGCTTGGCGGCTGCGGCTTGCGCCCCGTCTATAGCGGTGGCAGCCACGGGGCGGTCGCGCAGACCATCGGCCATATCGAAGTCGCGCCGATTGAGGGCAAAGCCGGGTGGCTGGTGCATAATGCGCTGGTCGACCGGCTGGAACCGATGGCGGGTGGCAAATCGGGTGGCCCGACCTATCGGCTGGTGGTGGCGCTGAACGACAGAATCACCGGGTTCGGTGTGCGTCTCGATAACACCGTGACCCGCGAACGGCGCATCCTGCGCGCCCGCTATCAACTGTTCGATGGTCCGACCGGCGCGCTGGTGATGGACAAGACGGCGGGCGTCGATGCGGGCCTTGATGTCGCCCAGAGCGAATATGCGACCGTCGCGGCGGAGAATACCGCACTCGAAAGACTGGCCGAAAGCATCGCGGACCAGATCATTGCGCAGATGGCCCAGCACGCCTCCGCCACGCAGGTTCCGCCGACCGTGCCCACTGTGCGGGCCGCCCCTCCGCCGGCCCCGTGAAAGCCAACAAGGGCCAGATTGAACGCGCGCTCGATGCGCCCGCCGCCGACATTCGCCTGTTCCTGCTCTACGGTCCCGATGAAGCGGGCAGCATCGCTCTCGCCAAACGGCTGGAGCGCGCGATGGGGCCGGGGGCTGAACGTATCGACCTCGACAGTGCGACATTGAAGGGCGATCCTGCCCGGCTGTCGGACGAGGCAGCCTCGTTTTCGATGTTCGGTGACAAACGCTGGATACGCCTGTCCGGCTTCGGCGATGAAGTGCTCGGCGCGATTGAAGCATTGTTGCAGGGCGAGCGGGCGGGCAATCCTGTCGTCGCGCTGGGCGGCCCGCTCAAGGGCACATCCAAGCTCGTCAAGCTGTGCCTCGATCATGCAGCAGTCATGACATTCGCCAGCTATCTGCCCGATGAGCGTGAGGCCGCGCAGATAGCCGTGGCGCTGGCCCATGAGCTGGGGTTGCGCCTGTCCACCGATCTCGCGCGCAGGATCGCCGATCTGACCGGCGGCGACCGCGCATTGATGGCCGGAGAGATCGACAAGATCGCGCTCTATCTCGATGCCGCACCCGAACGCCCGGCCGAAGCGACGGCGGAAGCATTGAACGCGCTGTCCGCTGAAGCGATTGAGAGTGATTCGACGCCGCTCATCAATGCGGTGATGGGCGGCGATCTCGATATGCTGCACCACGAGCTGGCGATGCTCGACATTCGCGGGGCCAGTCTGGCGAGCATTTTCCGCCCGCTGCTGTCGCGCGCGCTGATGATCGCGACGATCCGCGCGGAGCTGGATCGTGGCGGGCGACTCGACGCAGCGATGGACTCGGTCGGCAAAGCGATATTCTGGAAAGAAAAGCCGGTCGTTCAACGGCAAGTGAAACGCTGGAACGCGCGCGCCATCGCGCGCGCCATTCAGCGGCTCTCGCTGGCAGAGCGCGCCACCCGCGACAGCCGCAACGCAGGCGATCTGGTCGTGCGCCACGAATTGCTGACCATTGCCCGACAGGCGGCGCGGGAACGCTGAGCGTTATTTAGCGCGCAGCAGCGCAACCATTCAGGCGCAATAAAGTTTGGATATGGGATGCTATCCGCATAGCATATCAGCAACCAAGACGGGAAGGCGCGCCATTCAATCCATTGCCTGCATAAACGCTATCGGCACGGCCACGCCCGATCATGACATCCACCAGGCATTTGTGGACTGGGCGCGTGATCGCATTACCGATTCGCGCGCCCAACGCCTGTTCGACCGGATGGTGACGCGTTCCGGCATAGCGCGTCGCTGGTCGGTGCTTCCCCAAACAGATGCGGGGGGATCTCCCGTAGCAGACGGCGGATTTTATAGCGGCGAATGGCCGGGAACCGCGCAGCGCATGGCGCAATATGGGCAAAGCGCACCCGCGCTGGCGATCAGCGCCGTGCAGGCACTTGGCGAACAAACCGATCTGGCGGGCATTTCCCATCTGGTGGTGGCGAGTTGCACCGGCTTTGTCGCGCCCGGTGTGGACCAGATTGTTGCCGAGCGGCTGGGGCTCGCGCCTTCGGTCGAGCGTTTGCTGGTCGGCTATATGGGCTGCTATGCTGCGGTCGCGGCTCTACGCAGTGCGCGGCATATTGTCCGCTCCGACCCGCAGGCGCGCGTACTCGTCATCTGCGTGGAGCTATCGACCCTGCACTTACAGGACAGCCGCGCAGTAGAGCCATTGCTCGCCATGCTGCAATTTGGCGATGGAGCGGCAGCAGCGATCGTCAGCGCCGATCCGGTTGGTCTGGCAATCGACAAGCCGTTCGCGGCGACGTTGCCGGACAGCAAAGAGCTGATCCAATGGCACATCGGCGATCACGGCTTTGCGATGCATTTATCCGGCGAAGTGCCGGGCGCGATCACGGCGGCACTGCACCCTCGCACCAACGGCACCACATTGCTGCCCGCTGCGCCCGACACAATAGATAGCTGGGCCGTCCATGCGGGAGGCCGCTCAATCCTCGACGCCGTTGAGCAGGCGCTGAGCTTGAGCAAAACCGCGCTCGTCCACAGCCGCGAAGTGCTGCAAAGCTGCGGCAATATGTCGTCCGCCACTTTGATGTTCGTGCTGGAACGTATCATGCAGAGTGATGCGTCGCCACGAAATGGCATGGCGCTTGCGTTTGGTCCTGGAGTCGCGGTGGAAGGATTTCTATACGCGCAGGCCCGGCCATGAAGCTGCTAGAGCAAGCTACGTTAAATGGGGCGCGGGCAGCTTGCTCTGATTATTTGTTTACGCATCGTTTTTACGAAAAACCGGTTCCCACTTTTTCACACGGTGCTCTAACGACATGAACCTGACCCATCGCATCATCGCCGAAGAGCAGATGGATGCCGAGGATCTGCCCACCGAAATCTATACCAGAGTGCTGCGCGGGCTGGCGCGGGTCAATGTCGCGACGCTGGCGACCCGGCCCACATTGAGCTTCCTCAAACGTGCACTGATCAGCCATGCCGAACAAACCAAGGCCCCCTTTCGCCTGCTTGATGTCGGCTATGGCGATGGTGACATGCTGCGCGCGATATGGCGGTGGACGCACAATCGCGGCATTGCCTGCGATCTGGTCGGTATCGACCTCAACCCGCGCAGCGAAGCCGTGGCGTCATCGCGCCACCCCAAAGGCGCACACATATCCTATCGTACTGGCGATTATCAGAATCTGGTCAGCGAACCGTGGGACTTCATAATATCGAGCCTCGTGACCCATCATATGACCGACGCGCAGCGACATGCCTTTCTGATCTTCATGGAGGCCCACGCCAGACGCGGCTGGTTCATCAATGATTTGCATCGCCACGCCTTCGCTTTTCATGGCTTTCCGCTGCTCGCCCATTTGCTTTTGGTACACCGGATAGTGCGCGAGGATGGCCAGCTTTCCATCGCACGCAGCTTCCGCCCTGCCGAATGGGATGATATGCTGGCGGCAACAAACATGGCGGGTAGCGCACAGGTCCGCCGCGCGTTTCCGTTTCGATTATGCGTCGAACATATCCGATAATATTGGGCGGAGGCCCGGCAGGCGCGGCGGCGGCGATTGCGCTGGCGCGTCGGGGCGGGGAACCATTGCTGCTCGAAAAGCAGATCGAAACGAGTGATGCGTTGTGTGGCGGGTTCCTCAGCTGGGCAACATTGCGCCAGATCGCGGCGTTGGGCATCACACCTGCGCAACTGGGCGGCCAGTACCTGACCCATTTGACGCTTCATACAGCGCGCCGCGCCCACAGCATCCCCCTGCCCGCCCCGGCGATGGGTGTGTCGCGCCATCGGCTGGATGGCTTGCTGCTGAAACGGGCCGAGCAATGCGGCGCAATTGTCCGGCGCGGCTGCATGGTGAAATCTATTGCAGGCGATCACCTGATGATCGGCGAGGCGGAACAAATTGCATGGACGAGCCTGTTTCTCGCCAGTGGAAAACAGGATGTGCGCGGCGGTGCGCGCGACATTCCTTGCGCGCATGATCCTGAACTCGGCCTGCGGATGCGGCTGCCCGCCTCAGCGAAGGCTCAGGCTCTGCTTGCGGGCCAGATCGAGTTGCACCTGTTCGACCGGGGCTATCTCGGCCTCGTTTTGCAGGAGGACGGGACGATCAACGCCTGCATGGCCGTGCGCAAGAGCAGGCTCAATGATGCGGGCGGCCGCCCCGCCACCCTGTTTACGCAAATCGCCGATGCTTCACCCGCACTGGCCGATCGGCTGGGTGATCTATCGCCCGATCATAAAATCGATGCGATTGGGCATGTGCCCTATGGCTGGCGCGCCCTTGGCACTTGGCCGGGTCTTTACAGGCTCGGCGATCAGGCCGCCGTCATTCCCTCGCTCGCCGGTGAAGGCATTGGCATTGCGCTGGCCAGCGCCGCGCGCGCCGCGCAGTTCTGGCGCGATCATGGACCCGCCGGAGCAATATTGTTCCAGCGCAGTTTTGCCCACGCCGCCGCTCACCCGTTATACATCGCCGGGCTGGCCAAGGCGCTGGGAACGCGAAGTGCGGGTGGCGCGGCGCTTATGCTCACCCTCGCCCAGCTTCCGGGCGCAGCCTCGCTGGTAGCACGGCTCACCCGGATCGCGCGCGACGGGGGTTGAACGTCCGCTTGCTACAAGCCATATTGCCGACATGGAAAAAATGCATCTGACCGACGAACAATGGCGCGAAAAGCTGGGCAATGAACGCTATAATATTCTGCGCGAGGCCGGAACCGAGCGGCCATTTACTGGCGAATATGACAATAACAAGGCCGGCGGCGTGTATCTGTGTGCGGGGTGCGGCGCGGAATTGTTCGACGCCGACGCCAAATATGACAGCGGCTCCGGCTGGCCCAGCTTCACGCAGCCAGCCGACGACAACGCGATCGACGAGCATGAGGATCTCTCGCTCGGACGCCGCCGCGTAGAGGTGCGTTGCGCGCGCTGCGACGGGCATCTTGGCCATGTGTTCCCCGATGGCCCCGCCGAAAACGGCCTGCGCTATTGCATCAACAGCGCATCGATGGATTTCAAGCCGCGCTAAGCGTTAGCCTCCCGCCATTAATCTGCCATTCAATCGGGGTCGGCCAAGCATGATCGACTTGTGGGCAGGGCGCATAATGCGTATCCCCGGCGGACAACAATTTGGCACGGACTAGAAAAAGCATGGCGACCCGCAGCAGGGCGAAAATCTGGTTCGTGCGGTTCCTGAAAATCGGTGCGTTTTTCGCCGCAAGCGGGTTGCTGGCGCTGATCGCTGCGGTGGTGGTGGCGATGCAATCGCTGCCGAGCTTTGAATCGCTGAAATCATCGCCCAATGGTCAGATGATCCGCGTGCACGCCGCTGATGGCACGGTCATTGTATCCATCGGGCCGAGTTTCGGGCGCTGGCTCAGTTCCGACCAGATTCCGCACGTGATGACCGACGCGATTGTCTCGGTCGAGGACAAGCGTTTTTATCATCACCCCGGTGTCGATCCGATCGGTCTGGCGCGCGCGGGCTGGTTCGCGCTCAAAAATCGCCATAACGGGCGACGGTTGCAGGGCGCATCGACGATCACGCAGCAGCTGACCCGCAATGTCTTCCTCAACAACAGCTATTCGGTCGGACGCAAGGTCCGGGAAATCATCCTCGCGCTGGCGCTGGAGCGGAAATTTTCCAAGCAACAGATTCTCGAACTTTATCTGAACAAGGTCTATTTCGGCGGCGGTGCCTATGGCGTTGATGCCGCAAGCCGCAAATTCTTCGGCCACCCCGCCACAGATCTGAAACTGCCCGAAGCAGCCATTATCGCGGGTCTGGTCAAGGCCCCGTCCAGCTATAGCCCGACCGCCGATGCGCAGGCCGCAATAGGCCGCGCCACGGTGGTATTGGGCGTGATGCGCGAAAATGGCGTGATCTCGGATGAGCAATTCGCCAACGCGCATGTCGCCGACACCAAGCTCGCACCCGAACCGCAGCAGAACAGCGTGCGTTATTTCACCGACTGGGCTTTGCCGCAGCTGAATACCGTGATCGACGAGCCTAACGAGCCGCTCGAAGTTTACACCACCATAGATCTTAACATGCAGCGCGCGGCCACCGCCGCCGTTCAATCGAGCGCGCCCAAAGGCGCACAGGGCGCATTGGTGGCGATGGACCGTGACGGCGCGGTGCGGGCGATGGTCGGCGGGCTGGATTATGTGACATCCAACTATAACCGTGCGACCACCGCCATTCGCCAGCCCGGATCAGCGTTCAAGCTGTTCGTGTATATGGCCGCATTGGAAGGTGGCTATACGCCCGACACCAGCGTCGTCGATGAACCGGTGACCATCGACGGATGGCAGCCGCGCAACAGCTCAGGCCATTATTCCGGCGAGATCGACGTGCGCACGGCCTTTGCCTATTCGATCAACACCATCGCCGCCAAGCTGGGGCAAGAGGTTGGCTTTGCCACCATCGCCGATATGGCGCGGCGCTTTGGTATCTCGACCCCGGTTAACACCCACCCGTCGATGGTGCTTGGTTCTTCGGACGTAAAGCTGATCGACATGACCCGCGCCTTTGCATCGGTGGCGCGCAAGGGGATTGCAGTGACACCCTATGGCATTACCAAGGTCACGACCGCCGATGGACGTTTGCTCTATACCCATCAGGATGACACCAGCCGCGTGCTAGTCGCGCCCTGGGTAGCGGCTGGTATCACCGATCTGTTGCAAACCGCCGTCAACACCGGCACCGGCCACGCCGCGCAGATCGGCCGCCCGGTCGCGGGCAAAACCGGCACGACCAGCAGCAACAAGGACGGCTGGTTCATGGGCTTTTCGAGCGGTATCACCACAGGCGTATGGATGGGGCGCGACGATGCACGGCCGGTTGGCGGGTTGCAAGGCGGCCGCGCGCCCGCACAGGCTTTCGCCTCGTTCATGAAAGTGGCGGTCGCCAAGCGCCCGGTCGAACAGTTTGAAACGCAGGTCACATTGCCCGAATGGCAGCTCGAACCCGATAATGAAGCCTATTTCGGCGGACCGGACGACCAGAAATATGTCGATGATGACGGCAACCCCGTCGATCCGCAGCCCCACGCCGATACTATCCCGGACACCCGCCCCGACCAGTCACCCGACAGCGCCGATACGCCCGCGCAAATCGACCAGAAGTGGCTCGACAATGTGTTGGGGCGCGAAAAGACTGCCAAGCCGCACACCGCGCAATAATAATTTAAGACTTGTGGAAATTCAGCCGATGATCTGATGCAGCCCGACACCATGCTGGCGCAACCACGCCTTCGCCGGGGCAGGATCTTCGCCTAGCAAGCGCGCATGAGCCGCATGAAACCGCGCGCTATGGTCCATGTGCAGCAAATGCGCGACTTCATGCGCCACGGTGGCGCGACGCACAAATGCGGGTGCCAAGATCAGCCGCCAGCTATAGCGGATCGCCGCATTGGCGGCGCAGCTACCCCAGCGGCTGCGTGGATCTCCGATTGACACCGACGCCACCGACAGCTTTTCTCGGGCCGCGATTTCCAGCGTTTCCGTGCTCAAAATATCGCGCGCGCGCATCTTCAACCAGCGCAACACGCGCGGGCCGATCGATTCCATCGGTCCGCCGAGGACAAGGACATCGCTATCCAATCGAGGTGAGCGGGGTTGGCCCGCATCCCAATGGATTCGAATGTCTCGGCCTTCCAGTTGGAAATGAACACCATCCGCCAACACAACACGATCTGGGACAATCGCGCATTGCTTCGCCACCCAGTCGGTTTGCCCCTGCGCCCAAGCGATAGCGCGCTTGGCGCTGGCACGCTCCGGCACCGAAAGGCGCAGGATTTCCGCGCGGCTGTCAAAACGCAGACGATAGCTGCGCGCGCGCATAACGGCGGATTTCCACGGGAATATCCCGCCCGTCGATATGGATCAGCGCATCATATTTCATGATCGAGCAGATGATCCTCCCACTCACCGGCCTGAGCTTCGGCGATGGCCCATCCCCGCACCGAATGCCCTTGCGCGTGCACGGCCTCACGATCACCGCAGATCAGATAATGCCAATCCGGCAGCGCCTCGCCCTCGGCCCGCAGGCGATAGGCGCAGCTGCGCGGCAACCAGCTGATTTCATGAACTGCTTGCTGCGTCAATCGCACGCAATCGGGCACATGGCTGGCACGCTCACTGTAATTGGAGCAACGCGTACTGTGCAAATCGAGCAGGCGGCAGGCGACATTAGTGAAATAGATGCGGCCCGTGTCCTCATCCTCCACTTTATGCAGGCAGCATTTCCCGCAACCGTCACACAGTGCCTCCCACTCCGCCGGGTTCAGCGCGGTGAGCGGCTTTTCCCAAAAGCGGGGGGACAAATCGTGCAATGCCTATTTGACCCAGTTATCGAGAAAGGCGGCGACTTCCGTCGGCCCTCCCTCTTGCGCGGGGCTTGCGGGATCGTCGACCGGCACCAGTGCAATCGGCTTACCATCCGGTCCAAACAGATAGGGCGTGCGCGAGTGTGAGACGATATAAGCGCCGGTTTCATTCGGCTTTTCGAGGAAATAGGCCACCACGAATTTTCTGGCGACCGCCGCAATCTGCTCCGGCGTACCTGTCAGCCCCAGCAGCCGGGGGTGCAGTGCCGATACATAGGCTTTCATGACGGGCGGGGTATCGCGCTTCGGATCGACCGTAATAAATATGGGCTGGATTTGCGCCGCCCGCGCCGGTGCGCTTTTCTCCAACAGGCGCAAGCCCTGCATGATGCGTTGCAGGTCGACGGGGCATACATCCGGACAATTGGTATAACCAAAATAAACGATGCGATATTTGCCGCGGAAATCATCCCAGCTCACCGTGCGCCCGTCCTGATCGGTCAGGGTGAAGGAACCGCCGATGGCATCGCCGACAAGCGACCCCTGTTGTTGATCCGCTGGAGCCACGCCGCCACAACCGCTCAGCGAACCCATGACGGCCAGAGCCATCGCACAAAGAAGCAACCTGTTCATAGCGCAGCCAGCCATGCCCGGATATATGCGCTTTGACAATTGCCAAAGCGAACCAAGCCAGCGCATAATGATTTGCAAATCAACAGCCAAAATTTGGAAAACGATGACAAGAGCAATAAAAAACAAGCGGCGTACAGCCTGGCACATTGCTGCGCTGTTGTCGCTTGCCCTGCCTTCGATGGCCTCTACGCAATTTTCCGATAGCTACACGTTCCTGAAAGCGGTGCGCGATCAGGACGGTGCCAAAGTCACGGATTTCCTCGGCAAGCCCGGATCAACGATCGTCAACACCCGCGATGTCGGCACCGGGGAAACCGCATTGCATATCGTGATCGCGCGGCGGGATTCGTCATGGATGGCCTTTTTGCTCAGCAGGGGCGCCAACGCCAATCTGGCTGACCGGACGGGGAATACCCCATTATTGCTGGCAACCCAGTTGCGCTTTCTGGAGGGCATCCAGCTACTGCTCGCCAGCGGCGCGCAGGTCGACAAGCCCAATGGCAGCGGGGAAACGCCCTTGATCCGCGCCGTGCAATTACGCGATCTCGGTGTGATCCGGATGCTAGTGTCGGGTGGAGCGAACCCCGACAAGCGCGATACGCTGGCAGGCCTGTCAGCGCGCGATTACGCAGACCGCGATGGCCGCAACCCCGCCATTATCGAGGCCCTGAACGCTGCCAAGACTGCGGTGCCCAAACCATCCACCAAAGCCCCGGTTCAGGGGCCGACGTTTTAGAGCAAGCTGCGTTAAATCTGACGCAGGCCGCTTTCTCTAGCTATTTGTTTACGCATCGTTTGTTGCGAAAAACCGGTTCCCACTTTCGCGCACGATGCTCTAACGGTAAGCGGGCGAAGTCGCCGCATTATCCGTCACCGATAGAAAATGTGATTGTCGATGGCCACGACTTTTTGCAGTCGCCAGCCCGGCGAGACACGGCGGGCATGAAAGAACAACGCCCCTTCGGCCACATTAGTCCAGCTGTTTTCGAGTGCGATGCGTGAAATCGCAACCGCCTCATGCCAATCGCGACTCGCCGTGTTAATTGAGGGGATCGTGCGCCCCCGCACAAAGCTGAATTGCCCGGGCTGATATACAACCCCGCACAGGCTATTGGCAAAGCGCCCCGAATGCGCGCGATTGATAATTACGCGGGCTACTGCCAGTTGGCCAGAGAGGCTTTCGCCCTTGGACTCATAATAAACCGCGCCTGCAAGGCATTTCGATTGTTCATCAAGCGCATCGCCAGCGCCATAGCTTGAGACGAGATTGGCCAGCGACGATCCGGGCAACATCTGTCCAGCAAAGGGACGGGCGCTCAAATCGGTGGATGATGTGATTGGCTGGGCCACTTCACGCAGCGGGGCAAACGCGACCGCGGCGGGAGAAAATGACGGGGAGGAAGAAGATTGGGGCATTACGCCCGATGCAACGGCGGCGGATTCGCCAGCCAGTGATGCATTGCTCGCCAAAAATGTGACAAGCGCAGAAAAGGTCATTGCCGCCACAGAGGCAGCCTTAAACGGAAAACGCATTCAAATTCAACATTGTGCGGTTGGTCGGCACACAGACGTCACATCCTGCTATAATTCTCGGACGTCTGGCCGCCCCCCGTCTGCGTGTTTACCGCATTTTGCCCCCTGTCGGACAATGATCGGCAACCTGCGCGTGGTTCAGTGGGGCGCCTATTGGCCAATTTAAACCTGTTGTCAACCATCAGCACAGGCTTAGCGCGGCGAACTGTTCTGCATCCGCGATATCCAGTTCGATCAGCCAAAGATCGGAATCGGAACGTATCCTGCGTTCAATATATTGTGCCAAGGCTTGTGGATCACCCCAATATTGCGCCCCGCACGGACCCAGTCGATACCCCTCCGCTAGATCAGGGATACGCTCAAAAAGCCCGGTTTCGTTGCCTCGCAACATCGTTTGCAGCAGGATTGCGCCGCTAATCTGATCGCCCTTTCGCAGCACCGTGGCAAACCCGCCTGCCGTCTGCGCCCGGCGGATAAGCGCCCCGACCAGCATCTGGGTCGTCAGCCGTTCAGTCACGGATTTGTCGCGCGCTCATGATGCATTGGCATCGTAACCCGGCAAGCCCGACAGGGCGAATTTAGAACGCATGAAGGTTCCGACGCCACGGCCAATTTCTTCACCATCGGCATCGATCAGACTTGCTTCGGCTACAAAAACTCGCCGCCGCCCGCTGACCCAGCGCCCTTCGGCACGCAATGCGCCGGAGCGAATCGGCCGGGTAAACAACAGATTGAATCCGGTCGTCAGCAAAAAACGGTCGCTGACCAGACTGTTGGCTGCATAGAAAGCGGCATCGTCGAGCATTTTGAAATAGATGGTTCCGTGCGCCGCGCCAGCGGCGTGAAAAACCGATGGCTCCACGGTAAATTCGATTAAGGCTTCGCCAGCCGCCGGTATCGCCAGCCGCGACGGGAACATCTGATTGATCGGAGCGGAGCTGTATAAACGCTCCAGCGCCCGGAAATGCGCGTCCTCCCCGCTGACGTCGCGCGGGGTTGTGCCGTCAGGCCGCGTCACGCGCGCCGTCCCCCGTCAGCAAGGCGAACACAGCCTCATTGGTCTGGGCACCGCGCAGCTTTGTAATATGGGTGGCGCTACGCAAATAGCGCGAGACCCGCGCCAGAGTCTTGAGATGCTCAGCGCCGCTGTCCATCGGCGACAACAGCGAAAAGATGATATCGACCGGCGCATCATCGACAGCGTCAAACGGCAGCGGACTCGCCATGCGTATGACAAGGCCGTAAACCCGGTCCAGCCCGTCAATCTTGGCGTGCGGAATAGCGACACCCCCACCGAATCCAGTGGATCCGAGGCGTTCGCGTTCCATCAGCCGGTCATAGACTGCCCCGGCATCAAGGCCATAGGCATTCACCGCCATGTCTCCAAGTTTCTGAAACAATTGCTTTTTACTACCAATCGATAGACCGCTCGCAAGCGCTTCGGGAACAACCAGATCCTGAAAATTCATCATGAATACGTCCGGGGGAAGCTGTGTGACATTGTTGTCCGTCGGTGGAACTCATCAATGTCACCAAAGCTCGGCGCAATAGGCGTAGCGGTCGCGAAGGTCAACCTTTAGAAATGACCTTCGCGGTCCTGCCTCACGGTGTGTCAGGACGCGCTCAAGCGCGTGGTTCCACCCATCCGATCGATCCGTCATGCCGACGATAGACCATATTATAGGCCGCCGTGCCGGCATTCAGGAACAACAAGGCGTTGGTGTTGCGCAGATCAAGCATCATCACGGCATCGGACACACTTGTTTCAGGAATATCAACGCGGGTTTCGGCGATAATCAACGGTGCATCGACCGGCTCTTCTTCAGGGGCGCTCGCGAAAATAGTATAAGCGGCGTTGTCCGGTTCGACGCCATTGATGCGCCTATCGGGATTGCGCGCAGCTTCCGCAGCTGCGCTCTGGACGTGATGATCCTTCAGGCGACGCATGTACCGACGCAGCTGCTTTTCGATCCGATCCGACGCCTGATCAAAGCAAACATGCGCGTCCTGCGCTTCACCCGCCCCTTTGAGGATGAGTCCAGCCATCACGTGGCACACGATATCGCAGTGAAACGCGCCATGAGGGGCGGGGCGAAATGTCACATGCGACGAAATCGCGCGGGAGAAATATTTTTCCACAATGGAATTGAGCCGCTCCGTAACATGCTCCTGCAGAGCTACGCCAGTGTCTACCTGATGCCCGGAAATACGAATATCCATCATTACTTCTCCTTGGAGTATGCGACCATTGCGCGCCGAAGCGCGTAACAATGCTATTTTACGAACAGCTCCATCAAAGCTGCTCAGGGCTGTTGCTGCCCGGCCAGCCAGAGAGGCTTGTTCAGCGTCGCGACAAACGCGGCGTGCCGTTCAAGTTCTTCCAGGCAGGGTGCATGGACGCGCGCAGCGCGCACGTTGCGCGTAATCGACACCTGTAAGGTGCAGGACTGATTTTCCTCCTCCTCTTCTTCGACCCCGAGTGTCAGTCCAATCTGACGCCCGCCGGTTAATTCAATATAAAGTTGCGCGAGCAGTTCAGCGTCCAGCAGCGCGCCATGCTTGACGCGATGACTGCGATCGATGCCATAGCGCGTGCACAGGGCGTCAAGGCTATGCTTGGCGCCCGGATGAAGAGTCCGCGCGATCGCCACGGTATCGACCATCCGGTCGAGCGACACATCGGGCCGACCACAAAGCCGCAATTCATTGTTAAGAAAACCGAAATCAAACCGGGCGTTGTGGGCAATCAGTGGGCTATCGGACAGGAATTCCAGCAAATCTTCGACACCGGCTGCAAACAGCGGCTTATCTGACAGGAAGATGTCCGAAAGCCCATGCACGGCCTGAGCCGCGGCAGGCATAATGCGCTGGGGGTTATAATAAGCGTGAAATGTCGCCCCGGTCGGCACTCTGTTGATGAGTTCGATGCACCCGATTTCCACCATCCGGTCGCCCGACTGCGGGTCAAATCCTGTCGTTTCCGTGTCGAATATAATTTCGCGCATCGACTCTGTGTCTTCCTCGTCTTCTTATCCGCCTGCTTGCGCCCGAAGGCAAGCAATCAACAGGCGAACCTGGCTTTGTGTGCGATGAAAAGTGGTGCCTGTATCAATAATATAGTCCGCCCGCGCCCGTTTATACGCATCCGGGACTTGCAGGGCGAGAATCGATCTAAATGTGGCGGGAGTCATATTCGGGCGAGCCAATACGCGTGCGCGCTGTTTCCACGCCGGCGCGCTGACGACAATTACGCCATCTACCCGCGATTCGCCGTGCGTTTCGAACAAGAGGGGAATATCGAGCACTACAAAAGCCCGTGAACGATTTCGTTGCAAAAACTGACGACGTGCAGCGGCCACCAGCGGATGAATGATTTTTTCAAGCGCCTTGCGTTCGCGCGGGTGCTCCAACATCCGTTCGCGCAGTTTTTGCCGATTAACACCGCTGGCATTCGTCGTTCCGGGAAAGCGCGCCTCGATCAGCGGCACCGCGCGCCCGTCCGGGCCTTGCATCCGGTGCACCTCGGCATCGGCATCAAACAGCGGCACGCCCAGCTTGACGATCATCGCCGCAACCGCGGATTTTCCCATGCCAATCGACCCGGTCAGACCATATATCCGTGCCATCCCGGCTAAGCCTGTTCCAGCAACGCGCGCAGTTGCGAATCTTCATCGCGCGGGGCAGGGGCATCAAAGAAAATGTCGAACGCAAGCGCCGCCTGCCCGATCAGCATTTCAAGGCCGTCGATCGTACTATGTCCGCGCGCCTTCGCTTGCGCCAGCAGCGGCGTTTCGAGCGGCGCATAGACGATGTCATACACCAAAGCGCGCTTGGGCAGCGGCGACAGGTCGATCTCCAGCGCCAATTGCCCATTCATACCGAGCGGGCTGCTGTTCACCAGCAGATCGGCGGCGGGCAGGGGAGAATCCATCGTAATCACATCGCCGACAGCGCCCGCACGATCCAGCACATCGCGCGCCTTGGCGGCATCACGCGCCATCAACGTGATCGTTTTTACGCCGGTTTGCGCCAACCCATAGACGATGGCCCGCGCCGCGCCGCCGCTGCCGATCACCACGGCATGATCGCCCTGCCATTGCATGTTCAGCAAGGGCGCGAGAAAACCACCCGCATCGGTATTGGTGCCGATCAGTGGACCGCCGGTTTCGCAGGCTATCGTGTTTATCGCGCCGATTGTTTTACCAACCCCGCCCGGATCGCTCGCATAGTCCATCACCGCGATTTTATGCGGGATCGTAACATTGCAACCCAGCCAGTCCGGGTCGGCCCTGCGCGCGAGAAAATAGGCAGCCAGGTCACCGGGCAGCACATGCGTTTTGCGATATTCCGCTTCTATCCCCAGCAGTTGCAGCCAGAAATTGTGAATGATCGGCGATTTGCTATGGGAGATCGGATCTCCGATCACCTCGGCGTAGGGAAGTTTCATGACGCCAAAACGCCGCGCTCGCGTAAAAAGTCAAGCAGAGGCAACAACGGAAGGCCCTGAATGGCGAAATGGCTACCTTCGATCGCGCGGAACAGTTGCGCGCCTGGTCCCTCGATCCGGTAGCATCCCACGCACCAGCGGCACTGCGCCCATTCCTCATCGAGATAAGCGGCGATAAAGGCATCGGACAGGGGTCGCATCGTCATCTTCACGGTTTCCATATGCTGCCAGACAGGCGCTCCGCCCTGCAATATGACGGCTGCGCTATGAAGATAATGGCTACTTGCCGATAATTTACGCAATATCTGCGCGGCATCATACTGGTCGATGGCCTTGTCGACCATCGATCCATCCTCGCATTCCAGTGTCTGATCACATCCCAAGATGAGATCATCTGGAAAGCGCACAGACAGATCATGCGCCTTGAATTGGGCCAACGCTCCCGCCAGTTCGCCCGCGCCCAAATTTTGCGCGCGCAAACGCTGCTTGGCCGTTTCTTCGTCGCCGTCCGGTGCCATGACGTCAAACGAGACGCCGGCAGCGCGCAACATCTCGCGGCGGCTGGCGCTTTGGGAAGCCAGAATAAGCGTCATTCGCTTTTTGGTCCACCCTGGGCGATCATCCGTTCGTTGAACAGGTTGATGATCGCCGCGGCGGCTTCCTCAATCGAGCGCCGGGTCATATCGATGGTCGCCCAGCCATTGTCCGCAATCATCCGCCGCGCGAACGCCACTTCCTCGGCAACATGATCGACATGCACATAGGCCGTCTCCGGCGCCTGATTGAGCGAAAGCAGGCGATTGCGCCGCACCTGAATCAGTCGATCCGGCGCGATCGTCAGCCCGACTACCAGCGGATGCTTGAGCCGATACAGGCTTTCAGGCGGCGGTGATTCCGGGACCAACGGAATATTGGCGGTTTTATAGCCGCGATTGGCCAGATAGATCGAGGTCGGCGTTTTTGAGGTGCGGGATACGCCGACCAGAATAATATCCGCTTCCTCCCAATTATCATGGCCGACGCCATCATCATGGGCAATAGTGAACTGGATCGCATCGATCCGCGCGAAATAGGCCTCGTCCAATATATGTTTACGGCCCGGACGGCCACGGGTTTCCTGCCCCAATATGTTGGACATGGCATCCGTCGCGGAATCGAGCGGCGCGACATAGGGCAAGCCAATGGCGCGGCAGCGATATTCGAGATTACGGCGCAACGCGGAATTGGCCAGCGTGAACAACACCAGTCCGGGGTTGAGCGCGATATCGTATAATATCCGTTCCAGATGGGATTCGGAACGCACCATCGGCCAAAAATGCCGGATCGCTTCGACATTTTCGAACTGGGCAATGGCGGCCTTGGCGATGTTTTCCAGCGTTTCGCCGGTGGAGTCAGACAGCAGATGAAGGTGCAATCGGGTCATGCGGGCAATAGTGTTGGCTGATTGTGGATAAAGCAAGGGAGAGATTTGGGGATAAGTTGTCCCTTACCCGCCATTCTCACTGTTCTGTTAATCATCCACAGTCCACCCACATCACCCAAATTTCATGCACAATATGTGGATAACGGGAATGAAATTTAGGAATCGAGCAATTTCGGTCGATCACTGGATGTCAAACTGTTGGCAAAAGCGGACATAACGCATAAACCCCGCAATCAACCGACCATCTATCTTCAACAACAAGAATCTATTTAAATAGGATATTTAAGAGTCATGTCCTCGGTATCGCTATCTGCTCTCCAGCCGGTTACGCACAAACCATTGCTTGGCGTACTGAAAGGAGAAATCCTTGCTCGTCCGCCGATATGGCTGATGCGTCAAGCGGGTCGCTATCTGCCGGAATATCGGGAATTGCGCAGCGAAAAAGGCGGTTTCCTTGCATTGGTCTATGATAGCAAGGCTGCGGCGGAAATTACATTACAACCGCTTGATCGTTTTGGGTGCAGTCCAGGGGGATTGAGCGCCGCGATATTATTTTCGGACATTTTGATTGTGCCTTATGCGATGGGACAGGACTTGTGGTTCGAAGCAGTCGAGGGGCCGCGGCTCGCCCCCACGCTCGAGTGTAATGATCTCGCCAGTCTGAAACCTGACTGGAGCCGATTTGAAGCCATCTACGCCACCGTTCGGCAAGTGGCGGCGGCGTTACCGCCAGCTGCAACCTTTTTGGGCTTTGCAGGCAGTCCCTGGACGATAGCAACCTATATGGTCGCAGGGCAGGGTAGCAAGGATCAGGGCGCGGCCCGGCGACTGGCTTATCAGGATCCGGTCCGCTTTGGCGCGCTGATCGATGCCATAATCGAAGCGACCATATCCTATCTGTGCGGCCAGATCGAAGCTGGCGTTGATGCGGTGCAGTTATTCGACAGTTGGGCGGGCAGTCTGGCCCCGCTCGAATTTGAACGCTGGGTGATTGCCCCCAATGCGCGCATCGTCGAAGGCGTGCGGGCGTGCTACCCCCACGTGCCGATCATTGGCTTTCCCAAGGGCGCAGGCGCGAAATTGCGTGATTATGCGGTGGGGACTAAGGTTGATGCTATCGGTCTTGACGAAACGGTTGATCCATATTGGGCGCATGATATTTTGCCGCAGGGCTTGCCGGTGCAGGGCAATCTCGATCCGCTGGCCCTGATTGCGGGCGGCGAGGCGATGAGCCAAGCGGTCAATCATATTCTCGGCGCGTTCAAAAACCGGCCGCATATCTTCAACCTTGGTCATGGCATATTGCCCGACACGCCGATTGTGCATGTCGAACAATTGCTCGCGCTGATCGGAGAAAAATGACGATGGGTTTTCTCGGCAACGCTTATCTGTGGGTGAAGGCGGCCCACATCATCTTCGTGATCTTCCTGATGGCGGGATTGTTCATGATGCCGCGCTTTTTCATCTACCACCAGGAGTGCGCGGTAGGATCGGATGAAGACCGCAAATGGATTGACCGGGAAGCCAAGCTGCGCCGGATCATTCTCAATCCGTCGCTGGCGATTGTCTGGATATTGGGCCTGATGTTGATGATCAATATCGGTGCGGGGGCGATGCTGTGGTTTCAGATCAAATTTCTGTTCGTTATCGGCTTAAGTGCCTATCATGGCTGGGTGGTGGACTATGCCGGGAAGCTCGCGCGCGCGAAACGAACGATGATGGACCGGCAATTGCGTTTGATGAACGAGGTGCCGGGCATAGCCGCGGCCTTCATCGTCATCCTGGCTGTCGTCAAACCTTTATAGGCTATGATGACTTATCACAAATTCGGTTCGATCTGCTGTGACGAATTGAGGTCGTTCGCTTGACTTGAAACGGACAGAGGCTTAACTGAATCCGGAACGTGGGCCGCAGCGCCCTGTCCTTCTTACTGTAGCCGCTCTTCAAGCGGTGATATTTCCCAGCATTATATTATCGGACATCATCGGATGCACCTTAAAGACCTCAAAAAAAATTCGCCTGCCGATCTGGTCACGATGGCGGAAGAACTCGGCGTGGAGGGGGCATCCACCCTGCGCAAACAGGATTTGATGTTTGCGATCCTGAAGGCGGAAGCCGAAAACGGCGAACAGATTATGGGGCTCGGCACGATTGAAGTGCTGCCCGACGGGTTCGGTTTTTTGCGCTCGCCGGAAGCCAATTACCTCGCAGGACCGGATGATATTTACGTCTCCCCCAATCAGGTTCGCAAATTTGGGCTACGTACCGGCGATACCGTGGAAGGCGAAATCCGCGCGCCCAAGGACGGCGAGCGATATTTTGCGCTGGTTAAGCTGATTTCCGTCAACTTTGACGATCCCGAGGCAGTCCGCCACCGCGTCAATTTCGACAACCTCACGCCGCTTTACCCGGACGAAAAATTGCGGCTCGATACGCTCGACCCGACGATCAAGGACAAGTCGGCCCGCGTGATCGATATCATCGCGCCGCAGGGCAAGGGCCAGCGCGCGTTGATTGTCGCGCCGCCGCGTACCGGCAAGACCGTGCTGCTGCAAAATATCGCCAAGGCGATCACTGACAATCACCCCGAAGTGTTCCTGATCGTGTTGTTGATCGATGAGCGCCCCGAAGAAGTCACCGACATGCAGCGCAGCGTCAAGGGTGAGGTCGTGTCCTCCACCTTTGATGAACCCGCTGTGCGCCACGTACAAGTTGCTGAAATGGTTATCGAAAAGGCCAAGCGTCTGGTCGAGCACAAGAAGGATGTCGTCATCCTGCTCGATTCCATTACCCGTCTCGGCCGGGCCTATAACACGGTGGTGCCGAGTTCCGGCAAGGTGCTGACCGGCGGTGTCGACGCTAACGCATTACAGCGACCCAAACGCTTTTTCGGTGCCGCGCGTAATATCGAAGAAGGCGGTTCGCTCTCGATCATCGCCACTGCACTGATCGATACCGGATCACGCATGGACGAGGTGATCTTCGAAGAGTTC
>JBDTLS010000005.1:0-29952 GCA_039934655.1 Sphingobium sp. | reverse complement strand
GCCGGAAAGCAGAAAGTGCTCTGGGTCGATTATGCCACGTCCGTTGCGCTCCACGCGATCCCGCCAGGGGCCAGCAAGAAGGAACATCGCCGCGAGCGGATGCTGTCGCCGACCAGCGAGGATAACCGCATAACCTTTGGGTGCATCAACGTGCCCGGCAGCTTCTACAGCAAGAGCGTGGCGCCGCGTTTCCACAATAAGGGCGGATATGTCTATATCCTGCCAGACACCAAGCCGATCGAGGCGGTCTTCCCGAGCCTGTTCGCCCAGCCCCAACAAATGGCGGCCCGCCCTGAAAACGCGGAGCCGGTGGCGCAGGTGGACAGCGTTCCGACAGCAACCCCATAGCCGCTTAAGCGACTGGGTCAGCCGCGATAGGGCGATCCATCCGGATATCGATAATCGCGCTCGGGCTCCTCGGTATCGCTCGGAGCGTCGCCAGGCGAATCTTCGCCCTTGTCGCGCACGTCCTCGACGCTCTCGGGGATAAGGTCGTGCCTCGCCCGCTCGTCACTGGGCAACGGATGATGGTCGACCCTGGCCTTTTCCTGCATCGGATCCTCCTCTCGGCGGCGTGAGCCTGACGATCAGGCGAGCTTGAACCCTTCCTTGTTCGCCTGCGCGGTCACTTTCGCATTGCCGGCCTTGCCGAGGGCCGCGTGAAACGGCGGGAAGATCGCGTCCTCCTCTTCGCGGATATGGGCCTCGATCTGGGCGCGAAACTCCGCCACCTTTTCCAGGAACGCGGCCGCACCATTATCCATCTCTTCCAGATCATAGAGATACTGCTTCACATAGCCGTGATCGTGGTTGAGCTTGTCGGCATCCGCTGTGTCACCCCACGCCCGAAGCGCGGCATAAATGACATTTTCCTCAGTGAAGGCGTGCTTGCCCAAAGCGTGTTTCAGCTGGGTCAGCAGCGCACTGCGCTGCGCTGTCTGGCTGTCGTCAGTCGCCTGGATCTGGTCGAACAGCGCCAGCGCGAGCTTGTGCTCGACCTTCAAGCCTTCCAGCCAGTCTCCGGCAAGGGCGGTAGGCGCCTGCACAACGACCTTGCGCCCGAAATTGACGGCGAGCCCGGTCACCAGTCCAGCCGCTGCGGCGCCCACCAGCGACGCGGCGCGCCCGGTAACCGCTGATTTGGCGGTGTCGAACGCGGCGCCTGCCCGTTTACGCGCCGTTTTGGGCGCGCTCGCCGCGATGCTCCGCGTTGACGCAGCCCCGGTGCGTACTGCTGTCGTAACCCTTCGCCGAAGGCCCGCCGCGCGGCGTGTTGCCGGCGCGGCAGCCTTGGTCGCGGGCTCGATCACGGTTGCCGCGGCCGCCTCAATTGCCGCCGCCGCGGGCGCTGCGGTCTTGGTGCCTTTCCGTACGACAGAGCTCCGTGATGCGGAAGCGCGCTTCGGCGCGGCCCCTGGAGTGCTTGCTGCACCGGACTTGCCGGCGGACGTCCGGCGTCCTGGCTTTGGCGCGGAACTCTTCTCTTTTTTCGCGACCGCCGCATCGAGCTTCGCGCGGTCGTTGCCGACGCGCTCGATCAGCGCCTGCGCCTCCTGGCGGCTGATCCCGTGCCGCTCGGCGAAATAGTCGACCTCATATGTCTCATCGGCTGAAACCCGCGCGCGATCGCGGGTACCGCGCTTGCTCTTGCTGTCAGGCATGATCCGAATCTCCCTGTCGTTTGCGACACAAAGCACGATGGAGAGGAGAGTTCCGCCACTCGTTCGCGGCGCAAACGGGTGGCGGATCGGATTACGGCGAGGCTTCGCCAGCCCCCGTCGCGGGCGTGGACCGAGTCAGCCCAACCGCGGCGGGTGTTACGCCCGTTGCTGCAAGAACGCGACGCGTCTCCGTCCATTCAGAACGGCAGCTTCCTTCGCGCCCGTCAAAAAAGCACGCGTTACAGCAAATGCCACTCGAACATTGCGTGCGACGTCCGGATTTGGGCGTGGAGCATATCGTCACGGCCACCATCCCACATGTCGGATTGGAGGGTGTTGCCGAGATTGCCGCCGCCCAACAGGAAGTCGCTCGCGCTTAGCGACGCCTCGGACACTCCGGCGAAGATCACCGAATCGCCGCCGCCCAGGGTCAGGATCGTGTTGCCGTTGCTCTCGGTCATCGCCGCCTGCACATCTTGCCAGGTCAGGCCGAACGCAGTGAGATCGGCCTTGTCGGTACCGACGGCAAAGTCGACGATCTGGTCCATCTGGCCGCCATGTTCGAACACGAACGTGTCGGCGCCGAGCCCGCCGGTGAGCTTGTCCAGACCCGTGCCGCCGATGAGCACATCCGCGCCGCCGCCTCCGATCAGCACATCGTTGCCGCCGCCGCCGGTGAGGATATTGTCGCCGTCATTGCCCTGCATTTTCTGGGCATAGTCATTGCCGGTCAGGTTGATCGAATCGGTGCCCGGCCCGGCGCGAAGCCGCTCGACTTCTTGTCCTGCGCCCAGCGACCAGCTGACCGTGGCCATCACGGTGTCGTAGTCGCCGCCGCCGCTATTCGCTTCGAACACCGTGTCGCCGACATTGTCGACGATATAGCTATCGCTGCCGGTGCCGCCCTGCATCTGATCCGCGCCGGTACCGCCGTCGAGAATGTCGTCACCACCGGCGCCAACCAGCTTGTCGTTTCCGCCGCCGCCGTTGAGTGTGTTAGCGCCGTCATTACCAGCGAGCTTGTTGGCGAACTCGTTGCCGGACAGATTTACCGCGTTGGTGCCGGCCATATTGGCGACCGAGAGCTGTTCGATCTCCTGGCCCGCGGCCATCGTCCAGCTGACGCTGGCCACGACCCGATCCACCCCTTCGCCGACCGCCTCCAGCACCTGATCGCCAATATTATCGACATGATAGATGTCGTTGCCGGCGCCTCCGATCATCACATCCGCACCCGCACCGCCGTCGAGCGAGTCATCGTTGCCCAAACCGCGCAGATAATCCACGCCGCTGGTACCGGTCAGTGTGTCGGGACCATTCGTGCCGTTGGTGACCGAATAAAGCATGCGCGACTCAAGCGTTTCCTGGCCCAAGGACGGAAAGCTGTGCCAGACGATCGCGACATCGCCTGTCCCGAACCCGGTTACGAGTGGCAGGTCCTGCCCATTGGGCGTGATCGGATTGACCTGGAACTCACTGCCGACCTTGTTCCCAGCGGCATCGAACAATTGCGCTTCGATATCCCCGATCTGAAAATAGTTCGGCCCAGTGCCCGGCACGTCCGACTTCCAAGTAACCAGGAACCCGCCATCGTCGAGCACAGCGACCGTCGCCTGTCCGGCATTATACGTCACGCTCGTGTTGACCTGGAATCGGTCGCCCGCCGCGGATCCGTCCGCGCCACGGAGCTGGGCCATCACCTTGCTTGGAACACCGCCGACGTCGCCGGATTCAACCCAGGTCAGGACATAGCCACCTGTAGGCAGCGCCGCGACGGACTCGCCGCTATTTTCGTGATAGCTGACCAGGTTCGCAACGCGGACGAGGCTGCCTTGGGCGGTGCCAGCCGAATCATAGGATTGGGCACGAACTGTACCACCGCCTTCGGAATCGAAGCTACCGCTCCAGCTGAGCACAAAGCCGCCGCCGGTAAGCGCCGCAATCTGCGGGTAATAGCTGTTGTGATAGGGCGATGACGTCGCCACGATCTCACCCGATGCGGGCTGTCCGTTAGCGTGGAATATCTGCGCGCGAATGCTCGATGCCGTGCTGTTGAAGGTCCACGCCACTACCAGATCACCGTTGGTGAGCGTGGTTATGCTGGGCTGCTGCTGATAGTTGCTTGGCGTGCCAACGCCGAACACGCCGGTGGTGGCGACGCCGTTCGCGTCAAACACCTGCACCGCGACATGCGCGCTTGTGTCGACCCAGGTAACCGCATACCCGCCGCCCGGCAGGCCCGTAACGCTTGGCTCGCTGTTTATGACGGTGGAGCCGCCTGCCGTGAGCGCCGCCGGCGCGCCGGCCTTTTCGCCATTGGCATCATAGCGTTGCACCATGATCGCACGGTCGACGACATAGCCGACGACGAGCCCGCCGCCGGCCAGCCGGGCAATTGCTGCGTCGGCCGCCGAGGTAGCGGGCGATGGCGCGACAGGGAGCTCGCTGAGCGAGCCCAACTGAAAGTCCGAAAAGAAATCAACCATAAAGCTTACCCCCGGCACAAGACGATAGCATCACCGGATGCGTCCGCATACAGGTCTCGAACCCGCTCTAGATACGTCAAAGTGAGCGACCTCGTTGCACGTATAGAGCGCAAAGCTCGTCGGTGACCTGGAGGCGCTCGATAGCTACCGCCTGACCACGACCATGACGGCATTAACTATATATGGCTCCACAGCCGGAAGATAACCTCGAAGGAACCATAGACGCTGGTCAGCGCACTCAATCGGGAACACAAAATGGCAATATCAATTAGACAACACGTGCCATACCCCTTTTTTAGGCCTATGTCCCAGGCGAGGTCGCAAATATAAGCGGCATGTACAATGTTCTGTACAAGTAGGAAATGTCAGCCACCCCTCCTGACATTCCCAATAGGTGTGCGTGACCGGTGATCACCTCACCCAGGCACCTCGCCTCATGGCCCGACCGCTCCAACCCCCGACAGGCATGACAAAACTCTCCAACATGCCGGACGCCATTTCGCGCATTCCCCTTCGTGAAACTCCAACGCGTGCCCCCGAATCCGCCTTGAATTATGTCACACGTCCAACATCGGCATCACCGCGCTCTGGTCAGGCGGCGACCTGATCCAACCGCAGCGGCAGGCGGCATATTAGTCCTTTCGCGCCGATCGACGTGGGGGCTCGGAACGAGCTTCGCGCTGAGCGGCAGAGACGAAAGGAGTTGCGGTGCCACGTGCAAGAACGTGCTCTGCGGCGAAGGTCGATAGGCGAGGGCGATCTATGTCGCGCCGCCTGCACGGGCGGCACGCTCTCCACCATCACGCGCGATCAGCTGGAACTACCGTGACGGTGCGTAATCAGGCGTCAGCCCAAACCGCGCCGCCCGAACGCTGGGCGCTGGGCAGGGCTGGGTGGCTGCGGCGTCCCGGCGTCCGGCGTGGCGCGATAGGCGGCGGATGTCTTCCACCGGTAGGACTGGGTTTGGGCTCCCGCAAAACCCTTGCCGTTGTGGATCTCGATGGTTTCGGTCGCATCCTGCTCGTGGCAGCCGGGGCATTCCGAAAGCCGTATCTCGAACCGCACCAAGCCGGCTTCAGGCGTATAGCGCGGCGTTTGCGGCATCCGCAGCAGTTGCGATGCGCGCTCGGCGGAAGGTTTTGGCAGCGAATGGGCCAGCTGTTGCAGCTCGACTGCGTCGGCGAACAAAAGCTCGCGCTTTTCCCGCTGCTCGAAATAGCACTCGCACCGCTCGCAGTGCGCAACTTTCCGCAAGTTGGTGAGCCACAATATGCTCATCATCATGGCCCAGGCGATATGCGAGGCGAACAGGGCATAACCCCATCCCCCGATATCGGAACTGGTGTGGGAAGAGACTGAAGCGCTGAACTGCGTGTGGCCAACCGTGGCATCGAGAAAGTCGCCGAAACCTATACCCGAGCCGACAAGACCCATGCGCGCGAGCAAGATGACAAAGGTCGCATAATAATAGGCCAGCACTGCGGCACCGGTGGTCAAGGCGACAAGCGCCATGATTGGAAGCGTCGGCGCAATGCCGGCGCGCTTTGCTCCGGGCAGCGAGCCCAGGCCGCCAATCAGGCCAAAAGCCATTCCGCCCGCGGAAAGAATGAAGTTCACGTTCAAGCCAAAGGGATTGAAGTGCAGCACCATCCGGCACAACAGAAACAGAAGAACCGCGGCTGCTTCGGTGAGCAGCAGAAACGCGAAAAATCGAACCATCTTCATTTGATCGCGCCCCCACGCTTAGGGCCGATTTTGCTCGATCAAGCTTAAAGATCCATGAAGTGCTTAATGTGGCCATCGCGAATCAGCGGAGCATGGCAGACGACGCAATCGCTGGCGTTACCGCGTGGGAAATGCCCAACCCGGCCAAAAGGCCAGCCATTTCGGCACCGAAGCTCCTGAAAACGGAGCATGAAATGCGAAGGATGGTGACCCCTACGAGAGTAGAACTTTATTCTCAAGCAATATCAGGGCGTCCCTAAGTCCTCTGTAAAATCAGTGATTTGTCTTGTAGCGTGTTCGCGGTCGGTCGCCCTGATTTGCCTGAATTCCCATCAAAATGTGGGAACGATTGTGGGATCATTTCAGGCAGGGAATAGAACCGATGGCCCTTACTGCGCTCAAAGTGAAGAACGCCAAGCCCGGCCGCCATGTCGATGGCCGTGGGCTGTGTCTGCTGGTCAAGGACAGTGGCGCGAGAACATGGGTGCTGCGGATGCAGCGCCAGGGCAGGCGCCGCGACTATGGCCTGGGTTCCGCTCTGGACGTGTCGCTGGCGGAGGCGCGCGACGCGGCGGCGGCACTGCGCCGGCAGGTGCGCGAGGGCGTCGATCCTGTCGCCGAGCGGCGCAAATCGCGCAAGGTCGTGCCGAGCTTCGAGACGGCGGCGCGGGCCTGCTACGACGCGATGAAAGAGGGATGGAAGAACCAGCGTCACGCGAGTTGGATATCCAGCCTTGAGAACCATGTCTTTCCGCTGATCGGTACCAAGCCGGTGGACGAGGTGGACAGCGCTTGCGTCGTGGAGGTGCTGTCGCCCATCTGGCTCGACATTGCCGACACCGCACGGCGCATATTGCAGCGCATCGGCGCGGTGCTGGACTTCGCGCACATCAAGGGATGGCGTGCCGAGGATACCTCGCTGCGATCCGTGCGCAAGGGTTTGCCGCGCCAGTTGGACAAGGGCGGGCATCTCGAAGCCATGCCCTATGCCGATGTGCCCGCGCTCATGACGAAGCTGGCCGCGGCATCGCCGACCACCGGGCGGGACGCGCTGCGCTTTACCATCTACAACGCGGTGCGCTCCAACGAGACGCGCTTTGCCGTGTGGACGGAGTTCGACCTGGACAAACGTATCTGGACCATTCCGGGCGAGCGGATGAAGGCGGGCGAAACCCATGTCGTGCCCCTGTCGCCGCCCGCCGTGGTGCTGTTGCGCAAACGGTGGAAGGAGCGGGCCAGCGATACCGGACTTGTCTTCTCCGCCGATGGCGAAAAGCCGATCAGCGACATGACCATGACCAAGCTGCTGCGCGATGACGGGATCAAGGGGGTCACTGTTCACGGCTTCCGTTCCGCCTTCACCGACTGGTCGTCTGAGAGAACTCGGTTTCCCAAAGAGGTCGCGGACAAGGCGCTGGCGCACAAGCTGCCCAACAAGGTGGAAGCTGCCTATCGCCGGACGGACTTCTTCGAGAAGCGGCGCAGCCTCATGGCGCGCTGGGCGGAGTATTTGGATCGGGTGCCCGCAATGGGAAGCAAGGACGCCGCCGCCACGGCGCCCGAGCCTATACCGCTCCGCGTTGCCGCCTGACGAGGTCATGCAGGCTGGCGGTGGTGATGCGGGTGGATTTGCCGAGCTTCACCGTCTCGACTTCGCCCGCCGCGATCAGCTCGTAGAGCTTGGTGCGGCCGACCCCGATCATGCGGGCAGCGTCATTGACGCGCACGCAGATCGGATCGGGGGACGGTGGCATAGTCACTGCGCCTCGCCCCCGGCGCGGTCCTCGCGATAGGCCACGGGGTCGGCGACCCACCGATTGACGGCGGACTCGTGCCAGCCAGCGCCGTGGACGCTGATCCGCACCTTATCGGGAAAGGTGCCATCGGCCATCTTGCGATAGAGGGTCGAGCGGGAAAGGCCGGTGCGGGCGAGAACAGTCTTCAAACGAATGATACGATCAGGGTAGGACATGGGCGTGTCTTTCAAGTCACGGGTTTGCAAACGCCCCCATGCACTTGCATCGGATAGCCTTGCGTCCCAGACAAGGGGCCTCTTGGGCGCTGTTTGGCTCGTGCGTGAAAGTGCCGGTAAAGACTGGCGGGCAACAGCGGACTATGGCGGAAGCTGGCGTAATTTGGCGGAGGACAGTCGCCGACTGGCGCCGGTTCAGTTTTTGTCCCACCGTTGCCTTTGGGCCACGCCTGACAGCGCCGTTCAGCCGCTATTGTTGAGGTTGCGCGCTTTGCTCAGGTCGAGTCGTTCATGGCATTCCATCCTTTAGCGATGGTCTGCCCGCCACGGATCAGGCTGCGTCAATCTTTCCCGACTCGCAAGAGGGGGGTACTACAGTGCCAGTACCCGACCGGACCAGCAGCCAAAGACCGACTGCTATCATCGGTAGGCTTAGCGTCTGCCCCATCGTCAGTCCCCACCATAGATGTTCGAGCCCAGCGTCGGGTTGTCGTAAAAATTCGAGTAAAAATCTCGCCGCACCGTACATCGACAGGCCTGTGCCAAGTAGGCGACCGGGGCGAAGCCGAGCGTCGGTTCGCCAGAATAGGTAGACCAACACGATCATGGTCAGGCCACCTTCAAATGCCGCTTCGTAAAGCTGGCTCGGATGACGCGGGATATTGTCGTGCGTGCCGGGGAAAATCATCGCCCATGGAAGTGAACTCGGCCGTCCCCAGAGTTCTCCGTTTACGAAATTGGCAAGGCGAACGAGGATGAGGCCGAAAGGCGTGGCGCAGGCCACATAGTCGCAGACGCGCAACATGGAGAGGCCGTGCCGGCGCGTGAACAGCCAGAGCCCGAGAATCACCCCAAGAAAGCCGCCATGCAGCGACATGCCGCCCTGCCAGAGCTTTAGTACGTCGAGAGGATGGATCCACATCTCCGGGCGATAGAAGAGGCTGTAACCAAGTCTGCCGCCAAGTATGACGCCGAGGGTCACGTAGAAGACGAGATCATCGACGTGGCGTTTGGCCATCGGTGCGCCTGACCGGGCCAGCAATCTAAGAAGATACCACCAGCCGAGCAGGATCATTGCGATGTAGCTGAGCGCGTACCAACGCAACTGGAAGAAACCGAGGTCGAGTGCAACTGGTGACAGATGCAACTGATCGTAGCGGATCGCGGAGGCCGCATCGACGAACATCATGTAGCCCCCGTCCGGTTTATCGAACTGCATACCAAGGTCGCAGCTTCCTCTCGCTACGGCTAATTGCGTCCGCTTTCCAGCTACCAGTCAATCAACCCGCCACTTCCACCATATTCGGCGGGAAAGTCACGATAGTGCGGTAGGCCGTCCACAACCGGTGCGACGGCATATCGACAATAAAAATGGGCGGTGGCTTTGAATTCACCCTCAGGAAAAAGCGCCGCGTTTACGCCCCTGAACGGGGAGCCGTCTTGCTCCCCATAGAGGTGAGAGCCGCACGTTGCGCAGATTATCATCGTCCGGGTGCGATTAATCCACGATCGTGTCTCCCCTCTTAGGCTCGATACCGAGTCCCGAGGAAAGATAGCGCGAGGCACGTAGGCCGCACCGTGAGCGCGTTGGCAGTCGTCGCAGTGGCAATAAACCTGAGCCATCGGTTCGCCGCGCAGTTCAAGCGTAACCGCGCCGCACGGACATTCGGCTTTCATTATCTGTATCTCCAGGTCGCCTTATATCTGTCTAGCAGCTTTGCTGCGGAAACGCAGACATTGCGACTTCCCCGCCCGCAGCAAATCCAAGCGCTGCACTGCGGCTTTTCGGCCAATGCTAACGCTTCGGGGCAGCGGAGGAATCGGCTCGGCGGCCGACTTTTACCAAAAATCGTCGAAGCGCTATTTCTTGGGGAACTCGGGGTTCTCGCGCCGCTGCAGTTCGTTCTCGACCGCTTCCCGGATGAACACGGCCAACCGCCGGTTGCCGACGCGCGCTTCAATGCGGCGGATCGTATCAACCGATAGCCTGACCGTTGTCGGCTTCATTCCAAGCGGCGGGCGTCCCATCAACCCGTGGCTATCGGGCGAGGTTTCAATCTCCAAGTCAAACCGGTTGACGCTATCGTTTATTTGAATATACGACATCGTTTAAGCGATAAACGATGTCGTATATCGATGCAATGGCTTTGCCTTCTGGCGTGCCCGCGACGATGGCGGCGCGAATCGCGCGGGATCTTCGGGACCGTACCGCATCCGCCCGTTGCTCCCGCCGACCCCTGGATGCGAACGGAGGTGTCTATGGGCAACACTGGTCCCACCACATCACGCCGCGTCCTGTTGCGGGCGCTAACCGCAATGCCCGTTGCGGTTTCCGTTGTGACATCACCCTGGGGCGAGGCATTGGCGACACTCCACTGCGCGCATGACGATGAACCGGCGATGCTCTGTCGGAGTGGGGAAGGGCGTAGCCTCAGCAGGTTTCGCTATCATCGGGCGGAGAGCTTCTTCGGGACGCTCGAAGCCGGACTTCTCACGAGCAAGGACGAAGTTCTCTATTATTCCGGGATCGTTGCCCAGCTTGCGCTGAGCAGCCATCTGCTGGACATCGGCTTTGAGGATGAATGGTGCGCGCGCCATATCGGCCTACGTGTCGCCAAGGGGCTTGCTTATGCCAATGCGACAGGTCTGGGCCACGCCTGTCCCGACATGGCGCGGCTGGCGGCGGTACTGACGCCCTATTGGAAATGGCGTCAGCCCCGCTGGGACCAGCCCACACCCGCCGATGGCGGCTTCACTGCGGATCAGGTGCGTCCGCTGCTCCGTGCGCTGCTGAACCGCGTCCATGCAGTTACGGGTCATCCTCGGCCGAACGGCTGGCGGCGGGGTTTGGGTGGCAGGTGAAGCGTGTCATGGCCGATGCGCCGGACCATGATGCGGCCACGCTTGTAGCCCTTGAAACCGCCATCGAGGCACTGCCGCCGCTAACGCGCGTGGTGTTCCTGCTGCACCGTGTGGACGACCTTTGCTATGACGCTATCGCCCGCCGCCTGTCGATCGGCATTCCAGCCGTGGAGAGTGGTCTGGCCGACGCGCTATATCGGTTGTGCTGCACTCTCGACGGTGACACGGGCGAGCGGCCCATGCCCGAGGTTCTTGCCGACGCGAATGCCCTGCTGAGCCGGCGTTATCGTCGCTATTGCGAAGACGGGCTTCGTGCGCTTGGCGCTACCGGGGCAGTCCCATGGAACGATGATGACGACGATGACGATGCGGCCGTGATGCGGGCCATGCTGCTATTGATGCCCGAGGCGGTGCGGGAAACCTTCATCCTCAACCGGGTCGAGAATCTGACCTATCGGCAGATTGCTAGACGCATGGGGACATTCCGATGGATTGTTCGCAGGCGGATGCTGTACGCCATACGCCACATTGCAAAGCGGCCTGAACCGTTCGAAGATTGGTTACAGTACCAAGCGCGAGACCGCACCATTAGGTGAGATGCCCCGCCCTCGTGCGACCACTGCGGCAGCCCGAATTCTCGGCGCCGATGCTTCAATTGTCGATGGGTGATCTCGCATAGCAGATCCGTAACTGCTCTGGTGTCAATCCGCTTCCGACAATTCCGAAGCCCGGCACGCAAAATGATGGCTTCGCGCCCGCTTCCACGCCAGCTTGAATCCGTGAGCACGCATCAGCCGAGAAACCTTGACAATAATCCTGAGATCTTGGGTGTATCGCTCGCTGGTGCTCCTGTTGCTCAACGCGGGCATTACTCTTGAGAATCTCCCTTCTCTTAGCGTCTCCAACTGGACAGACGGTTGCTGCGACGATCCCGATCACCGAGCGGGGCGGAGCGTCTTGAAGGTACGACAGGTTCTGCAAGTCCGCGAATTGCCCTCGGCATGTGAAGTAGAGTGTCCGAAGGCGAGCTAGGTCCAACGTGCTTCCGGGCGAGTAGGTGTAGACCATCGCCGTTACGCCGGAACGTGTCGTAGGCTTTATCGACGCCATATCAACTTTCGTTATCTCGCCGGTTTCGGATTCAAATCGTCGCCAAACGGGTTTGATAAGATCTCCGCATCCGCCGTGGCTGACGGCAATGGGATCGCAATGATCGATTAGCTTCGTCAGCGGCGTGACCTGGCCCCCAGCGGCTGCCAAGAATATAAGGGATATCATAGCGCCTTAGTCATCAAACCCCCGAATAATCGGTTTAGAGAAACACTTACACCCCGGCTCACGGCCCGGATGTGTTAGCCGCCCCTCGATTAGCAAACCCTGAGCAAGCTGATATCGTTTGCCATTCGCCGATTTATGAGCCTCGTCTCGACGACGGTCAGCATCACTCTGCGGCCTTCCTGAAAGGCAAGGAGCGCCGGAGTAGCGCCATATTCCCTCAGTGATTCCGAGAGCCAGTTGGCGGTCGGCGGCCATCATTGCCGTTGCGCGGTTGTTCAATAGGATCGCGATCTCCGCCGCACGCCCCTTTGGCACTTCCATGCCGGTCAGCGCGTCTGACAAAATGTTAAGCGCCCGTCCTTTTGAGATTGAGCGCAGAGCGGCCTCATAAATCGCCTCTTCCTCGCCGGCCGGAAGGTCTTCGAACTCTTGAATGCTCGTCCATAAGTCCGCTTTCACCGCCTCGGTCACTCGTGACGCATCGAACTTGACCGTTGGCAGGGTTGGCCCGCTTGGCGCGATATCGGGATTGCTGCCCTTGGCAAACCAACTGAGGATCATGCTGAGATCATGCCCCACATCACCCGGTGAGACAACTTCATGCTCAAGACATCGCCTTGCACCCGGTGACGAGGCGCTGAGTGTGGCATCAATTCATTGTTTCTTGTTCGACCTCGAACGCACGCTTGCCTTTGCGCTGCCAGAGGGCACGGGCGTTGCCGCGTTCATCACTGCGCAGCTTGTCCGCGACGGTGAGGAGCGCGCCGTAAAGCGTGGCGCGATCATCATCTGCCAGATCGACCAGTCCTGCTTTCACGACGAGGCCCCCCAGTTCGATCAGATGCCGTGTCCGCTCGCGCCGTTTTACAACCCATTCGCGCATGTCGGTTCGCGCCCTCTTCGCCTCAAGCCGATGCCGCGCCGCCGTCGAGCGGTAGAGTGCCGCTCGGCTGGCGGTGAGTTCCTGGCGCAGGCTTTCGTGCCTTGCCTTGAAAGAATGCCGCGCCTCGCTTGCGCCAGCCCTCCTTTGTCATGGCGTCCTTCACGGCGATAGCATCAAGCAGAACTCCGGCGAGAAGGTCGGCGTCGAGCGTATCGGCCCCGCAAGCCGCGACCAGTTCGCCAAGCTGCCGCACGCGGCGTTCCTTGAGTTTCCGCGCCTTATCAGCAAGGGCTTTGAGTTCCGAATCGAAGTCACGAGGTTTGCGCATCGAAAGTCTCCATTGAGAGATGATGCGGCCATGATAATAGAGGGTGAAGCGTAATGCTGTAGAGTCGCCGGGACAGTCTGGTACTACCCGGTCCCTCACCGGAAATTTTCGAGTGAGGGCGCGCTTATACGTCGTGCCGACGTGCGCTCAGAAGTGTAGATGGTGCGTCGCCATGGCGATCTACCATTTCTCGGTCAAAGTCATCAGTCGCGCCAGCGGGCGCAGCGCCGTTGCCGCTGCCGCCTATCGCGCGGGCGACCGGCTGCACGACGAGCGGCTCGACCGCGACCATGACTTTTCGAACAAATCGGGCGTCGTGCACAGCGAAGTGCTGCTGCCCGAGAATGCGCCCGATGAGTGGCACGACCGTGAACGGCTCTGGAATGATGTCGAGGCGTTCGAGAAGCGCAAAGACGCGCAGCTGTCACGAGAGGTGGAGTTCGCCATTCCCCGCGAGATGACGCTGGGGCAGGGCATCGAGCTTGCCCGCGATTTCGCGCAGACTGAGTTTGTCGATCGCGGCATGATCGCCGACCTCAATGTGCATTGGGACATCGGCGCCGACGGCCTCGCCAAACCCCATGCCCATGTCATGCTTTCCATGCGCGAGGTTGGCGAGGACGGGTTCGGCCCCAAGGTGCGCGACTGGAACCGCACCGACCTTGTCGAGCAATGGCGCGAACGCTGGGCGGAACACGTCAACTCCCGCCTTGCGGAACTCGATATCGATGCGCGCATCGATCATCGTTCGTTGGAAGCGCAGGGTATCGATCTTGAGCCGCAGGACAAGATTGGTCCGGCCGCGCAGCGCATGGGCGCGCGTGACCTTGAATCCGAGCGGATCGAGGATCACCGCGAGATCGCGCGGCGCAATGGCGAACGCATCATCGCGGAACCGCGCGTCGCCCTCAATGCGATCACCCACCAACAGGCGACCTTCACCCGCCGCGATATGGCGATGTTCATTCACAGTCATTCGGACGGCAAAGAGCAGTTCGACACCGCGATGAGCGCGGTGCGCGGCTCGCCTGATCTCGTGGCCCTGGGCAAGGATGGGGGAGGCGAGGATCGGTTCACGTCGCGCGACATGATCGAGGCCGAGCATCGGATGAAGCGCGTCGCGGAGATAATGGCCCAACGCGACGGGCATGGGCTCCCGACAGCAACGATGGACCGAGCCATCGATGCCGCCGGGAGTGACGGCCTCATTCTCGGGGGGGATCAGAAGGCCGCTCTCACCGATATAATGCGTCCGCACGATCTTGCCATCGTGGTTGGCTATGCGGGGACTGGTAAGTCGGCGATGCTCGGCGTGGCGCGCGAGGCTTGGGAATCGGCGGGCCTCAATGTGCGCGGCGCGGCCCTGTCAGGTATCGCCGCCGAGGGCCTGGAGAACGGCTCTGGCATCGGTTCGCGAACCATTGCCAGCATGGAACATGGATGGGCGCAGGGGCGCGACTTGCTCACCGCGCGCGACGTGCTGGTGATCGACGAGGCCGGCATGATTGGCACCCGCCAGATGGAGCGCGTGCTGTCATACGCGGCATACGCGGGCGCGAAAGTCGTACTGGTCGGTGATCCGCAGCAATTGCAGTCGATCGAGGCGGGCGCGGCGTTCCGCTCGATCCACGAGCGGCATGGTGGCGTCGAGATCACCGAGGTTCGCCGCCAGCGTGAGGACTGGCAGCGCGACGCGACCCGGCACCTCGCCAGCGGCAGGACCGGCGAAGCGATCCGGGACTATGGCGAGCATGGTATGGTCCATCCGGCCGCCACGCGCGATGACGCGCGCGGCGACCTTGTCGATCGCTGGGACCGTCAGCGACAGGCCAACCCTCGCGATACGCGCATCATCCTCACCCATACCAATGACGAGGTGCGCGACCTCAACGATGCCGCGCGGGGCCGGATGCGTGAGGCGGGCGAATTGGGCGACGATGTGCGGGTGAAGGTCGAGCGCGGCGACCGGCATTTTGCGTCAGGCGACCGCGTGATGTTCCTGCGCAACGAGCGCGGCCTTGGCGTGAAGAACGGTACGCTGGGCACCATCGAACAGGTCAGCGCGCAGAGCATGGCGATCCGTACCGATGACGGGCGATCGGTCGCGTTCGATACGAAGGATTATGCCCATATGGATCACGGCTACGCCGCCACGATCCACAAGGCGCAGGGCATGACCGTGGACCGGGCGCATGTCCTCGCTACGCCGGGTATGGATAGCCATGGAGCCTATGTCGCGCTGTCCCGCCACCGGGATAGCGTCGAGCTTCATTATGGCCGTGACGACTTCGCCGACCAAGGCAAGCTCGTCCGCACGCTATCGCGCGAACGCGCCAAGGACATGGCCACCGATTACGAACGCGCCGATCCAGCGCAGGCATTCGCGGAGCGGCGCGGAATCAGTTTTCGCGAGCGCGTTACCGAGATCGTCCGCGTGGGGGCAGAGAAGGCGCGGGGGATCTTCGACAGTTTCAAGCCAAAGATCCCGGCGTCGCGCGAACAGGACATGTTCGCGGATTTCCGGCCCGAGCCGCAGGAACCGGCAAAGCCCGAGCTGTTGCGCGCCGGGGGACCGCGCGGCGCCGTCGAGCGCTACGCCAGGGCGCTCGATGAGATTGAGCGGATGCGTGCGTCCCGCTTGGCCGCCATGCCACACCAGCGCGAGGCGCTGGAGCGCGCCAGAGAGGCGTTGGACGCGATCCGGCCCAATGCCTCAACCGATCTGCGCGCGGCCTTCCAGCACAGCCCTGAGCTTGTCCGCGAGGCTGCGGAAGGTCGCAGCCAGGCAACGATGCGCGCGATGCAGCTTGAGGCCGAAATTCGCGCCGATCCCTTTCAGCGTGCCGACAAGTTCGTGGAAGGCTGGCAGCAGTTGCAACGCCACCGCGAGGATTTGCAGCGCGACGGGGATTTCCGGGGCGCGCGCAAGGTCAGCGGTCAGATGGCGGGCATGGCGAAGAGCCTCGAGCGCGACGCGCAAGTGGAATCGCTGCTGCGCGGCCGACGCCATGAATTCGGGATCGACGCCGACATGGGCCGCAACCTGTCCCGCGACCTCGTGGACCATGTGTCCTTCGAACAGACCCGCAGCCTTGGAATGAGCCGATAGGAGGAAGAAGTGCCCGACGAACAAGCCCTGTTGAACGAGCCGGAACCCGCACCGGAAACTGCCGCGCAGGCGTTCGCGCGCTTGGACGGTCGGATTGCCATGATGTCGCGCGCGGTGGAGCATCTGGCCGCCGAGCGGGCGAGCATCGATATTCCCGACTACAGCGCCACACTCGGCGAGATTGCGCAGCGGCTGGCGGCGACGGCTCAGGGAATGAAGACTCTTGCCGCACAACCCGCGATGCAGATCACGCCTGGCGAAATGGCGGGCCGGATCGACGCCGCCGCCGTGAAGGCGCGGCAAACGGATCATGGCGCATTGACGGAATCGCACAGACTGTTCGATGAGGCGTCGCACGATTTGCGCGCGGTGGTGCGATCGGCGCGGAGCGCGGACGACCAGCTGCGGCGACAGCGTTTGATGATGGCGGGCGGTATGCTGGCGGGCATCCTGCTATGGTCGATCGTTCCCGGCCTGGCAGCACGCATCGCGCCGGAAAGCTGGCGTTGGCCTGAGCGGCTCGCGGCACGGTCGCTCCGACTCGATATGTGGGGAGCGGGCGAGCGGATGCTTGCACGGTCCGAACCAGAGCGTTGGCAAACGGTGGTTCTCGCCAATCGCATCTTGCAGGTTAACCGCGAGGCCATCGCCGGTTGTCGGAGCGCGGCAGATAAGGCGAAAGAAGTCCAACGCTGCACGGTGACCATTGCGCCGAATTTGGTTACGCAGAATCCGGAGGAATGATCGGCTCGGGATGGTCGCGAGCCGCAACATCATGACGACAACGCCTAGGTGCGATCAATCTCGCGAAGTTGTCCATGGGTCATCACCAATAGCCGCTCAGCTGTACGGATGGTCTCGGCCCGATGCGCAATGATGATGCGGGTGATCCCTAGCGCGCTGACGGCCTCGTTCACTACCATCTCTGTTTGAGGATCAAGATGTGCTGTTCCCTCATCAAGCAGAAGCAGTTTTGGCCGCCGATACAGCGCACGTGCGAGCAGCACCCGCGCCTTTTGCCCACCGGACAGAGCTGAACCCATGTCGCCCACCAAAGACTCATACTTCATCGGCATCGCCATGATCTCGCTATGGATTGCTGCCATGCTGGCGACCTGCACGATCCATTCAGGATCGGCGACATCATCAAACAGCGCGATGTTTTCCGCTATGGAACCAGCGAACAGGTGATCATCTTGAAGCACCGCCGCCACTTGTGAGCGATAGTTGCGATAGCCGAACCTGTGGAGCGGCAGTCCGTCGATCATCAATTCGCCTGCCTCGGGATCGACAAGGCCGAGGATGATCTTGGCAAGTGTGGACTTGCCACCGCCGGAGGGACCGGAGATTGCAATATGCGATCCCGCCGGCACGTCGAGGCTGACGTCGTCCAGTACGATTGGATCGGTCGGTGAATACCGATAGACCAGCCCTTTCAGCTCGATATGGCCGCTGAACGGTATTTGATGATCGACGCCATCTCCGAACCCGCGATCCTCATCTTCGAGCGCGATATCACCCAGCCGCTCCAGGTGAAGTCCCAGCATGCGAAACGCGATGCCCTGATCCATGAGCGTAGCGGCGCGGCTGAGGAACTGCTGTTTGTAGGCGAGATAGGCGATCACCATACCAACCGAAAAACCGCCAGCGAGTACCAAGCGGATCGCGAGCCAGATGGTGAGGATATTTTCCAGTCCAAATAGCAACGTATTGGCGGTCGACTGCCAGATGCTGATGCGGGCGGCACCGAGCCCGGCATTAGTGGCATCCGCTAGCCGGTTTTGCCAAAGCACATGCCGCTCAGCTTCGCGGCCAAATAGCCTGAGCGTGACGATGCCGCGGATTGTTTCGATAAGCGTGGATTGTTCACGACCCGAAGCGACAATCGCTGCCTCCCGCGCATCGCGTTCGAACGCGAACGACACGAGCCGCACCAGCGCATAGAGCAGAAACGCCACAGCCGCGATCCCACCGAGCAGCGTGCTGTACCAAAGCATTAGCGCAAACGTCAGAATCGCGAGCAGCCCATCGACCAGTGAAGCGACCAGCCCCTGGGTTAGCGCATCCTGGATCGGACGCACGGATTGGAACCGCGACAGCACGTCCCCGACGTGGCGGCGCTCAAACCAGGTTACCGGAAGGCGGAACAGCCGCCGACCGAGATTAGTGGCCAACGCGTAGCCCATCGTCGTGCCTGCCGAGAGCAGCACGAAGCTTCGCAGGAGGGTGGCGCCCGTATTGAACACGGTGAGGAGCCCAAATCCCATTGCCAGCACCACAAGGAGGTCGCCGTCATGCGCCGGCACGACACTATCGATCGCGAGTTGCATGTAATAGGGCGACGCTAGTGCGAACGTCTGTAGAACGATCGTCAGCACCAATGTCTGGGCGGCAGAGCGCTTCCAACCGCTCATTCGCCCCCAGAGTTGACGTAGCCGCAGCCGTTGCCGTCGGTCGGCTGGCTCAAATCCTCCTGATGGTCGTAACTCTAGGGCGACTCCAGTAAAGTGCCGCGACACCTCGGCCAATGGCATGCCAGACGCGTTGCCGGAAGCTGGATCGAGGATAAACGCACGCCCGCGTTCGATCCGCTCCAGCACGACATAATGGTTCATGTCCCAATGGAGCACCGCCGGCAGTAGAAGGTCGCTCAGTGCCTCCAGGCTGAGCTTGACCGGTCGGCTCGCGAATCCAAGGCGATCTGCCACGCCGATTAAGCTCTTGAGGGACGCGCCGCGAAGCGACGGAGCATGACGCCGCCGCAGTGTGTTCAGGTCGACGTCGAGCCCGTGAAAACCCGCGACCATGGCGAGACAGGCAAGCCCGCATTCTGCGACCTCGGTCTGGCGGACGTGGCGTACGCTCCGCCGACCGAACATGCCCAAGTCGAGCGCTGCCATCAGCGCCTTCGCACGGCAAAGATCGGTTCGAACAGCCATTCGGCCAGCGATCGTTTCTCGGCAATGATCAAGGCCGTTAGCGTCATGTCGGGCTGGAGCCGGTGGTCACGCCCAAACGCGTAGATCTTCGGTTCGGCGATCGTGGCGGTGACAAGATAGAATGGCTGCGCCGGACCAGTCCCAACCACACGATTGATGGCCGCTGAGCTAATCCGGCTAACGATCCCCGTAATCGTGCCGAAGCGCGCATAGGGGAAAGCATCGACTTGCAGCCGTACTTCCTGTCCCACCGCCAGAAATCCCGCTGCCTGTGTAGGAACATATAGCTGGGCCTCCAGCTTGGCGCCGGAAGGGACAATGGTCATGAGTGGCGTGGTCGTTTGTGCTGGTTGGCCAATCCGCGCGGTGACTGCCGTGACGGTGCCGCTGATCGGTGCGGTCAGTGTGTAGCCGCGAGACGCCTCGACATCGTAGCGGCGCTGCGCGACGGCCGCCCGGTCGCCGGCGATGCCGGCAGCGGTTGCCTGCGCAGAGCTGCCTGCCTCGTCGCCTGCCCGACCGGCCTCCGCCAAGTTTGCCAACTTGTCCGCACGAGACTGCTGTAAGGTCGCGAGTTGCTGCTGACGGCCAAGCAGTGTCTCCTGGCGCACTTGAAGATCACGACGACTCAGGAAGCCTTGCTTGACGACACCCTGAAGGCGATCGAAGTCGCCTTGTGCCACATCGACGAGTTGGCGCTGCAACGTGATTTGCCGATCGAGCGCGGCGAGTTCAGCGCGCACGCCAATTGCTTGTTCGTGTAACCGCAAACGGGTCATCGCAGCGGTGGCGAAGGTCGATCGCTGTTGAAGGGCCAAGCGGGAGTCCTGCTCCTCCAAAGCGCCGAGGATGCGTTCCGGGCCGCTGCCGCCACCGCGCCCCATCTCCTCAGCACGAATAGTTACCAGCGGTGCCCCAGCGCGCACCAGCGCACCTTCCCTCGGACCGATGGTGGTAACAATGCCGGGCCGCGACGGTACGATTACTGCCGCGCCCAAATCTGGTTCGATTTGGCCGCCAACTGTTTCCACCCGTGCGTACGAGCCGAGAAAGAGGAATCCGATCGTCACCGCCAGCATGGCTACCAAACCATAGCCGATCAATTGCCATGACAACGGGAGTGCGAGGTGAACGTCTCCATGAAGGCGGTTCCGCTGCGCGTTTTGCGCTTCTTGGCGGAACATCGATGTTGGAGTCACGGGAGCGATCAACGACATAACGCGTCTTCGCTGCTATTTGGGCAAGCTATGGCAAGTATCAATTTGCTACGCTGAGCTGGAGATCGCCTAAGGTGGCTCGTGCCATTAATATGTATGCGATGATCCACCAATTCTTTCACAGACGTCTTCATCTATATCTGGTCAGTATGACGGCAATGCCAGCACAAAAATGGGCTATCGCATTGCAAGTATATTTTAACCGTGTGAATCATCGGATCGTAACATAGATACCTTATACTAATTTTAACCTAACTAAAAGGAAATGTTCGATTAAAAAATAGGTATCAAGTAGAATTACCATCAGGGGCGACACCCCAATCGCCATCGAACGGTATTGATTTTAAACACGAATTCAGCGCTTCTTTTTGGGTGTATTTCTTATGGCACGCCTCAACCCGTTGGTGGTTTGTTCTGTTCGTCCAAGGGCTCCTGCCTCTTCTTTCAATTAAGAAATAACCTATTGCTACCAGTAAGATAATCAATGCGGCAACGGCAATATATTTGACATATGTCCGATTGGCTTTCGCATCGCGCATTGACGCTCTCCATAAAAACACGCTTCGATCAGTGCATCATCGCTTACATCGGCTCAAATATAAAGTCCATAATGGTTCTAATATAAACGTTCAAATTGGTTATAATATTACGTCCAAAATGGGTCGAAATATTAAGTCCAAATTGGTTGTAATGTTTAGCTAATAGCTTTTTGGCGTCGAAATTATTAGTTGTAAGAAAATCATTGCTTAGTTATTCCTTGATTGCCGCTTATTCAAGCGGAAGGAGAATGGTGTGATGCAGGTTCTTAGCATTGAAGAGATTGATAGCGTCTCCGGCGGGATGAGGTTGGACGACGCTCATGGCATTTGGGTGCAGGATCAGACGCTGTCAGGCTACCAAGCCGAATATGGGTCGGTTACCGGCTCAGCTTATTGGGCGGCCGACCAAGTTCGGATGGAATTCGGGTACGAGGCACAAAACGTCCCTCCGGCCCATTACGTCGCGTAGCTAGCTGTCCTATTCAATTCAGGACGGCAGGAAGCGGTTCAGAGATAGGGGGATTTTGATCTCGTCGCAGTGATTACAAATAAACGAAGACGAGAGCAAAATCCTCTGGACCGCTAAGCCTGATTGGCGGCGTTCGCACCCTCGGTATCGGCAGATCGTCCCGAAAAGAGGCCGCGCGGGCGGCTATCTGGAATATGCGCCACGCTGCGTTCGCCTGCTACCTAACTTCAAATCGGCCTTTTCCAACACTATCGACATATAGGTGCGGGAAAATCCGCGCGGTGACCGAGCATTTTAAGACGCTCGAAAATTCGCGAGTGATTTATTGCTGCCGGGAAGCGTCTCGGTACGGCCCGAATCGCACCACCACGTCCCACGCAAAATGTGGGAACGCTTGTGGTATCAATCCTAAAAAAATCCAAGTTTATCACGCAGAATCAATGCGATAAATCGCTTGACTGGTGACCCCTACGGGAATCGAACCCGTGTTTCAGCCGTGCATAAACGGTATTCAATAAATTCAAAGCGCCGTCCCCACTGACGGGCCTTTTTCGTACCACTCAATTTCAATGTGTTACGGGCTTCGTGGGAACCGGTTCGCCGCCAAGGAGCGCGCGAACATAGTCCTGCAGGCGGATATATTTCGCGCGGATATCGCCGCCGAGGGTGAGCGTGTCGATCGCCCAGGGCATCGCGTCGCCGCCCGTCAATTCCTGCTGCCCGGTCGCTGAGTTAATGCTCACCGGCGGGTTGCTGAACGTTCCCGGCTTCACCATCAGGTCCGCCGGTGGGCGCGACCCCGCCGTTTGCAGCCGCGACAGCCCGTTGGAGGAGCCGCACGCCGTCAGCATCGACGCACACATTGCGATAGACAGTGCTGCCCTGAATGATCTTGGGAACTTCACGGATAATCTCCCTCGTTGTGGTTTCGCGCTGCACATCGGCCGCCGCGGCCTTCAGGTCGCCAGACTGTGCCGTCTCGACCTTCTTCGCCTGATCGGCGGCCGACTTCTCGAGCGCGGCCAGCTCGCGCGCCTTCTCCCGGCTGACGCCGGTGCTGATGCCGAAGAAGAACGCGCCGATAATCATCCCGATCGAGACGAGCGCGGCGCCCAGGTAGAGATATGCCTTCATGTCGATTCCCCGGTGGGCGTTGCGACGGCCTTCGCAACGGCGGTATCCTTCAGCGCGGTCGCACCGCCGCCGCCGGCCATCAGCAGGCCCATGCCGGTACCGAACTCGATGATGCTGAAGGTGTGGTTGATGACCAGGTGCGCCCCGGCGTAGCCGATGCCGGCCACGACCGAGACGCCCCATAGCATGCGCGAGAGGTCGAGGTGTCCGCTCGTCGGCCCGCGCAGGAAGTTGAACGTCATGGGTTCATCCATTCGAGCACGGCCGCCATCACGCCGGAGATCACCACGCACGCAACGAGGAGCCGGAACACGAGTTGCCGGAAGGTGTCGTCGGGCTCGCCCATCACACCCGCTCTGCTTTCAGCCAGGTCGCGACGTCGAACGACGGGCAGGCCTTCGACACGCCCGGCCAATCGCGATGGCCGCGCACCACGACGCCCGGGTGCTCCGCGACGAGCTTCTTCACCAACGCCGCCATTGCCGCCTTCTGTGCCGGTGTGCGGCTGTCCTGAGGCGCGTGGTTGTTCGCGTCCATGCCGCCGACGTAGCAAATGCCGAGGTTGCCGGTGTTGTGGCCGCCGACGTGCGCGCCCTTCTCGTCATGGCGGAGTGTCGGCACCACGTGGCCGTCCAGCTCAATGACATAGTGGTAGGAGATCTGGCCGAACTTGGCCCTGTCCCACTCGCCGATCGTCGCCGCCTTTACATCCCGGCCCGCCGGCGTCGCCGCGCAGTGGATCGTGATGAAGCTGATTTTGTTCGGGTCCATATATGCAGTCATTTTTCGCGCTCCTGTTCTTGCAGCGACGCAATGCTCTCCTGTCGCTGCACTTCGTTCATGATCGTGCCCTTCGCGTCGGAGAGGCGGCGCATTCGGTTGACGAAAGCCCGAGCCCGGCGGCGGGCGGCCTTCAGTTCCTCGGTGGTGTCTGAGTTCAGGAGCCCGTCGATCTGATCGAGCGCCTCTTCGAGGTGAGCTTCGCGAAGTGCCAAGCGCGCGACGGCCGGCCGGAGCAACGCGACCTCATCGCGCGCCGCAGCGACTTCAACGCGGGCCGCACTGAGCAGGTCGAATGTGAGCTTGTCGCGGTGCACCTCGAGCTCGATGTCTGAGCTGCGATCGTCGCGGTGCCGCTCGCCCCTCGCGACCAGCCAACCTTTCGCTGACTGCGCGAGGAGCGTGACGCCGCCGCCGCTCCCCAGGCCGACGATGAGCTCGAGCGCGTTCATGTCACGCCGCCGCGATCAGGCGCTTGAGGAACGCGGCAATTTGGTTGCCCTTGCCGCGTTTTTGGCCGCGCTGATCCAAATGGGTCGTGTCGGTGCCATAATAGGCCATCGTGGAGAGCGTCGCGAAGATGCCCGCCTTCCAACCGTAGAAATCGTAGAACGGCACAGGGCCGCCCGTCGCTTTCCAGAAGGCCCCGCGCGCCTGATTGACCACCTTGTCCTGCACCGCCTGAGTGTAGGTCGCGGTCGACGGCGGCGGATCGGTAAGGCCGAGCATATCGCCGTTGAGCCGGGCGTTAGCGATGAAGGCCGCCGACTTTGGATCGTAGATCGTCGTCCAGTCGGTGCCGCCGGCGGTCATGTCGTTGGTCTGATCAACGCCGCCGATGAGGAGCGGGAACGCGAGCGTGCGGATTGGCAGCATGTAGCTGTTCTCCGGCGCTGTGTCCTGCGCCAGGGTCGACATCACGAAGCCGCTGCGCCCGCCGTTGAAGACGATGATCTGCTTGAGCAGCGGGTTGTAAGCGTAACCGAAGCTGACATGCACCGGATTGCCAACGGCTTTAATCGTCCAGGCATTGGCGCCGAGAGCTGCGTTGAACGTGCGTGTGATCAGGCTCGCCGCCGCCGTGGTCGAGTTGCTCGTGCCACCCGTTTCAGTCGACGCGATCGGCGTGGCACCGCCGTCGACCGAGATCTCGGCGGCGCCATACCCTGCAGCTGCCGTATAGAGCCCGACCACGAAGCGACTCGTGGCGCGGCCTGCCGTGAAGGTCAGCGTACCGCCCGATGGAATGACGATCACGTCACCACCGAATTGAACGCCCGCGAGGGTTGGCGTGCCCCCCGCATAGGTCAGGCGACCGTCAAAGGCGTTCGTCGCCGTCGCGAACGTCTGCCCATTCACGCCGTTAAAGGTGTCGTCGGTAACCGCGTACCCCTCCGCCTCGAGGCTGGCGACCATCTGCGGGGGCCAGCCATTGAGACGGACGTTCGTACCCGCGCCAGTGCCGCCTTCATGCGAAGGCCCTGCGATGCCGACCTTGACGTGATCGGTGACGCCTGCCTGCATCAGCCGATAGGCCGAGAGGAACTTCGGGAATTGTGATGGCCCGACATAGCCCTTCAGCAGCCCATCCAGCGTTGGGACCGGCGTCGAGGTATATGCTCCGTACAAGGCTTCAGCAGTCAGGCGCCCCTGACCGAATTTGTACCAACCGATGAAGCCGTTGAGCATCTGGCCGCCATAGGTATCGGATGCGACGTTATCGCCCAGGCGGGCCGCCGTGGCCGCAACGCCGTTGTTATGCTGAAAGCCGAGTGTGTATTCGAAGCGGTTCCCCCCGCCAAAAGTCACACTCGCAGTTGCGTCCCACGTGCGGCCGATTGTGACACCCGCGTCCGTCGAGACGTTCCCTGCGCCCAGGCTGGCATTGCTGTTATGGTTCGCCGGATCGTAGATCGTGTAGCTTGTAGCTGTGGCGAAATACCCCGCCGACACGGTGTTGATGCCGAGCGGCGTCGGTGCGCGCGCAAACGATCGCCCGGAGACGTTGCTAATACCCATAAGCAAATAGGCGGCGGTGGAGTTGAGCAGGGTCAGCATCGTTGCCGTGTGGACCGCCTTGTCCGCTTCACGGGTGCCCGTCGTAGAGATGTAAGGCACCGGTTCGGTAACTGCGGGCCATGTCGGATTTTGCTGCAGGTTGAACTTGGTCAGCGCGCCCGTCACGGTGACTGTGATCGTGCCAGCCGTGGAAATTGTCAGCGCGAGGAAAGAGCCTGCATCGCCGTTGAGCGTGCCCCAGCCCGTGCCAACCGCAGTACCCGCCGATACGGTAACACTCGTGCCGGCAGGTCCCCAGGCCAGGAGCACGGCGACGCCAACAGCCACACTTCCCACCGTCGTGTGAGTGGCGGGAGCTCCCGGGTTGGTCAGGAACTGCTGCGCCTTCATGAACGCGCCGAAGCCCTTGCCAGCGCGCATGACCGGCACGTCGTTCCCGAAAGCGGTCGGCGCAAAGGTGTAGGGGTCGGAATAGAGCATGTCGGTCGACGCGCTGGCGCGGGTGAACGTCCAATGCGCGGTGGGGAACGCGGCCCCGGCGGTCCGCATGTCCACAATCACATCTGACGCGACTGGCGAGGAGCGCACAAGCGCCACGCCGGCGGACCAACCGCTCGCCGTCTTCGGGCCGTACAGATAGCCGTTCGTCAGGTCGTAATACCAAGCACCAGTGGTGCCGACATTGTAGCCAGGAGGGCCGTTTGCCTCGATGTACGTGCCCGCGCCTGCTGGCACGCTCGCAGCGGCGGCCACAGCATCGATAGCGGCCTGCGGCGCGCGGAGGATGAACGACGCTCCGGCACCGAGAGCGAGATCCGCCGCCACTGTGCCGACGGCGGCCGCAGAACCCGCAACTATCGTCACATTGGCGGCGATGCCGGCGACCGTGTTGATGTTGGCCACGATGCCAGCAACGGTATTCACATTGGCGATGGACCCGCCGGTCAGATTGACGTTCGCAATCGACCCGCCGACGAGGTTGACGTTGGCGATGTTGTTGCCGGTGTTGTTGACGTTCCCGATCGAGCCCGCAACCGTGCCGATCGTGTTGGCGCCCGCGAGATTGGCACCCACCGCCACCACGGCCAGACTGTTCGCTGCGTTCGAAGCGGTCAGCGCAGCCAGATTGGCCAAGGCGAGCTTGGCGTCCATTACCGCAATCTTGGCGTCGAATTCGCTGAGCGTCAGACTGACCAGGCTGTCGAGGTCGTAAATCTCGACGTCCGGAACCGTGAAGCCGCCGGCCGCCCCTGGCGCAATCGCGAGGTCATAGGTTCCATCGGCGACGTAGAACCAGAATGTGCCGTCGGAGCCGTCGGTCATGACCGGGTTCCCGATCGTACCGCCACCGACGTCATTGGTGCCGTAGAGCACGGCCTTGGTCGTCGTGCCCTTCAGCCGCACCTCAACCTGCACCAGCGTGCGGACATTGCCCTGTTCATCGATCAGAACATCACGAAAGCGCTTCATTCCTCCGGCCCCCCAACAAAATCGGTAAATGCATCCTTGTCGCCAGGCAGAGCGCCGCCGCGCTTGTTGCCGGTCCCCATGATTGTTGCGGTGCGCGGGATGCCCTTCAGATATTTGGCCGCCGTCGCATCAATCACGGGCTCCACCACGGCCTCGTAAAGCGCAGCGGCGGCGTTCCGCTCAGCCGTGTTCGTGTCTGGCGAATTGTTGCCGATGAACGGGGTGGCGATCTTCTCAGCGCTCGAGACGGCGGTGCCGATGACCGGACCCGACATCGATTCGGCCAGACTGCGCCGGTATTTGATGCCCTTGAAGGCGTTCAGGATCGGCGACAGCGGGCCTGTGAAGCCCGCGCGATCGGCGACGCGGATCGCGGTTTCGGTCGGCGTTTCCGTCGAGAAATCGTAATTCGAGCCATAGAGATACGGGCGCAGGTGGGTGTCGTTGTAATACTGAAATACCCCCATGATCGGGAGCATTGCGGCGGGCAGCAGCAGCGCCGGGTCCTTGTCGCGAAACGCGTCGACACCCATCCGGCCGGCGCGGTCGAGAACGTTCTTCTTGAACCCGAAGCTATAGCCGAGCAGCGACGTGAACAGCGACCCGACCGGGTGCGCGGCGAGCGCCGGCTTCTCCGCTCGAGACGGCGCGATAACCGTCTGGTTGACGAAGCGGATCAGCGCAGTCGTGTAATCCGAGGCCAGCCCGGGCGCGTCGCGGCGAACGGCCTCGAGGTCGGGCTCGCCTTTCCGCAGCATCGCGCCGAAGCTCGTAGGATCGGCAATGCCGAGCTCCTTCAGGTAGCGCTCTGCCCGCACCTTCACCCGGGCCCGCGGCGATTCGAGGTCGTGCGCAAGGGTTACCAGCATGTGGCGGCCCATGCGGGTAGCCGCGACGCGCTCCGCCTCGGTGAACTGATGGAGCAGGATGCCCTTGTAAAATCCCGCCATCATCTTCTGCACGCCCTGCGTAGAGCCCTCGGCGCTGATGCGGGACGTGAGCGCCTGATTGACCGTCGCGTCCTGTGCAACGCTGATGGCTTCCGCCCAGCGGGCCGCGTCCGACGGGTGCGCGCCGGCAAGCGTCCGGGCGAACTCAACCGCCGAATCCTTCATATAGGTGAAGCCGTGGCGCGGGCCGCCGCGAATGAAGCCCATCGTCAGCTCGCCCAGCGAGGTAATCAGCGTGCGGTCCATCTTCGAGAGCTGGTTCCACGCGTGGGCATAGGAGATGATCGTGCGCGTGTTGTGGCTGACCGAGCCAAGGCGGCCGAGGTTGCTGTCGTACGCTTTCTGCAGCCGGTGGAGCAGGTCGCCAGCGTCGGCGCCGCTTTCGCGAACCTCGCCCTTGATGCGGTCGGTGAGCTCGTCCAGCTGCGACCTATCCCCGTGCTTCGCCTCCCAGGCATCGCGCACGCTCGAGCCCACGGCGCCCTTAGGCCCGAAGCGCCGCGTTTCCTCTGCCCGGCGAGCAGCTCCGGTGAAGTAACTCGCGAGGGTCTGGAAAACGTCGCCGTGGTAGAAGTCGTTCAGCAGCCGATCGGCTTCCTTACCGAACTCGCGGCTCTTGGCCGTGTTGCCCGCAATCCCGCCAGACCCGCCGCGCTGGAAGTGCTGCAGGCCGCCATCGAGGCCCGAATAGGTATCGAATGCGCGGGCGAACCATGCTTCGGCCGACGCCTTCGGATCTTCGGCACCGACGGTGCGGTAGAGCTGCTCGGCCTTGCGCAGGAACTCGTCGCGGTTCTTCGACACCTTGGACACGTCGAGCACGCGCGGGAAATAGCCGTCGGTCACCTCGCCGATGTCCTCACCGGCGGCCTTCCGGTATTCGATCGTCTCCTTCAGCAGATCGCGCAGCTTGCCCGCCGCCGCCCGCTCCGGGGCCGTGGCACCCATCGTCTTGTTCGGATGAGTGAGCAGCTCGCGAATCCGGTTCATGGATGCCGGGCGCTGCAGGAACGGCTCGAGCACGGTGTGCGCCTCTCCGATCCGGGTTACCGCGGCGCGTTGTACGGCCTCGTGATAGGTGCGGCCGGTCCCGTCGCCTTTGCCGGACCGCGCGTGGAAGTGGTCGGCGAGCTCGTTGATGCCTTCGGATTTGAAGCGCGCGGCCAGCGTCCGCATCACGCCGTCGTTCGTGAATACGAGCCCCGAGACAACATTGCGCAGCGGCCGCGTGACGGATTCGAGCGTGCCGCGCGGGTCCTTCAGGCTGTCGCGGAACTTCCCGAAATCCGCCTTGACGTCCTCGTGGTCGACAATCTGATCGGCGACCTTTTGGAAGAAGCCCTTGTTCGCCACGCCCAGGTCGTCGTTCACCTCGCGCAGACGATCGCCCTTCGCCGCTTCCAGGATGTCGGTGCCGGCGCGCAGCACGCGGTCGAGCATCGGCTTGAAGCGCGGCTCGAAGCCCAGCAGCTTGCGGACCCCGTCAACCACCCGGTCCCACAGCGAGCCGCCCTGCAGGAACTTCTGCGTTGCCCGGTTCGTCAGCGACATCGCCAAGAACTCGTCGGGGCTGGATAGAGCGTAGCGGGCGTGCGGCCCCGTCGAATAGCGGGAGCCAGCGCCACCGCTGCGGAACTGCTCGCGCGCCTCGTTGAACAGGCTCAGGAACTCGCGCACCGGTGAACTGGCGAGGTCGCCCGCCTCCATCTGTGCGAAATTGTGGCCGTAGCGCCGGATCGTGGCGAGGTGGACGGCCTCGTGCAGGATCGTCTCGTGATCCGCGCGCGAGAGCACGCCAGCGCGGTTGAGGCCCGCAATCGCTTCGCCGAGGTTCCCCTTCTCGACGGCGCGTGGACCGTAGGCGATCGTCGCATCGTCGCCGATCAGGTCGGACAGGCGCCCGGCCAGGTCGCGATACTCGCCAGTTTCGGCGCGCTCGATCCGGTCGAGTTCGCCGCGCAGCTGGTGCTGTGACTGCTCCGACGACCGCTCATAGAAACCCGTCCGCTTCGTGCTGCGGAACATGTCGCCGGTCGTGTCGGCGTCTCGAGCGTCGCGCGCCTCGAGGCGTTCGCGCGCGGCCTGCACAATCTCGATGGGCTCGATCGGCTTCACATCGCCGAACAGCGAC
>JBDTLS010000004.1:0-30019 GCA_039934655.1 Sphingobium sp. | reverse complement strand
ACCTCGTGCGAGTGTTGCGGCGGCACCGGGGTTTGCCATGTCCGACAGGCCGGTGGCGCTGCCGAAGCCGGTCAGGTCGATGCCCTTCTCCGCAGGCAGGACGAAGAGGATCAGGACGGCCCCTGCGGCGATAACGGTGCCTGCTACGATGAGCAGCTTGCGACGATTTGGCTTTGTCGAAGATTTTGCGTTCATGATGTGAAATATCCCATTATCTGTTGGATGGTGATGGCAAGGCCGCATATAATGAGAAGGCCGCTGGCAATGCGTGCTCCGTCCCGGAAGTGCGGTGATGTGCGGGCTACGCCGAGCGTCAGAACAAGGGGCGTCAGCACAAGGATCTGCCCTGCTTCCACGCCCAAGTTGAAGCCCACCAGATTGGTCAGCAGGCCGTTGTGCGGAAGCGACAGGTCGATGAGCTTGGTGGCAAGGCCCATGCCGTGAAACAGGCCGAAGACGAGCACCGCCAATCGCGTATCGAACAAGAGGCCGAGCTTTGCGAAGCCGCCGAGATTTTCAACCCCCTTGTAGACGATCGAGAGGCCGATAATCGCGTCGACAAGATGGCCGTTGGCACCCCAGCCCGTGAGCACACCAAGCAAGAGCGTGGTCGAATGGCCGATGGTGAACATGGAGACATAGAGGACCACGTCCCGGAGCCGGAAAAGAAACAGGACCACGCCAGCGAGGAACAGGATATGATCATATCCCGTCACCATATGCTTGGCACCGAGGTAGAAGAACGGACCGAACGCCGGACCGTCAACCGTCGCGACGAACACCCTGTCTCCGCCTGAAACATCGTGGGCAAACGCGGCGAGGGGCCACAGGTAGGCTGCCAGCCACAAACACGCCCTTGCGCCTGTTTGCCTGATCGTCATCGCCTCAGGATGATTTCGTCGGGGTCGAATTCATTGGCTCGGGGGCCAGTTCGTCCGGAGTCAGCCCGCCCGGAGTCGGCTGATAGACTTCATGACAGGCGCTACAGACGTTGTAGATCGAGCTTCCTACCTCGAAAACCTTGTCGGGGCTGCGCTGCCTTGCTGCCTGTTCGGCCTGCTTTGAGATGTCGGCCAGCCCTTGTGCATAATCTTTCCAGTCCGCACCGCGGCTACTCGCATACTCCGGGCCCTTCAGCGTTTCGCCCAGCTCACGTAGTGAAGTTGCAGCTGCCAGTGTGCGGTTCCAGTCCGCGTCTGTCTTCGGTTCGATCTTACGGGAGCCGGACTCGTCGCTGATGTATTGTACCGAATTCCAGAACACCTCCGCAGTCGGCTGGACATGGTTTTTCATGAGGGCCTTGGCATCTGCGGGCTGGGCGACGGGCTTCGGCTGGCAGCCGCTTGCCAGCAAGACAGCAAGCGCCAGTGACGCGGACTTGAGTTTCATACATGGTTCTCCCGACCGGCTGGCGGCCATCCTTCGCATGGGCTGCGAACATCTCTCCGCTCCGGTGTGCCACGAGAGCAGGCCCCTACGAAGAAGTTTCAGGTAACCCGGCAGTTACACCCACGTTACCGTTCAGTAAAATATTGATTTATAACAATTTTATCTCCCTGAACAATATTGTTTGGGGATCGCGCATTGCAGGGTGACCCCCCGGCCACGAGTGGGCGAACCGTTCGTAACTTGCGGCGGGAATCGCGGCGGACAAGTTCGCGGAACACCCAATCACCAGCCCATTGTCGTCGAGCAATCATAAGGCGGTGTCATCAAGGAGAACGCGTATGCGCCAAAGGAATCTCAAGCTATTGCGGGCGGCATGTCTGTTGTCGGCCATCGCCATTCCGACGGTCGCATGGGCCGATGATGAGCCGTCGGCCGATAGCCTCGGCGATTCTCGGGAGATTGTCGTTACGGCATCGACAACCAGCATGCTTGGCATCGCAAGCACGTCCAGTCAGGGCATGATCACGCGCCAGGAAATAGAACAGCGCCCCGCCTATCGGGTTGGCCAGTATCTGGAATCGATACCAGGACTGGCGGTGACCTCGCACAGCGGCGAAGGGAAAGCCAACCAGTATCTTCTGCGCGGGTTCAACCTTGATCATGGCACCGACTTCGCCACATGGATCGACGGTATGCCGGTCAACCAGCGCACCCATACCCACGGTCAGGGCTATACCGACATCAACTTCGTCATCCCCGAACTGTTCGACGGGATCGCGTTTACCAAAGGCGCCTATTTCCCGGCCGAAGGCGATTTTTCGGCGGTGGGAAGCGCGCACTTGCGGCTGGTGAACACGATGCGCCCGATGGTATCCGTAGGGGCAGGGACCGTCGGCGACAGACGGATCTTCGCGGGTGGTTCGGTGCCGACCGGCAACGGCGGCAACCTGCTTGGTGCTGCGGAGGTCTTTAAGCTCGATGGACCGTGGGACAATCCCGAAAAACTGCGACGGCTCAATGGCGTCGTGCGCTGGTCCAATGGCACCGATCAGGATGGCCTGTCATTGACCGCAATGGCTTATGACGGACGCTGGAACGCTACCACGGACCAGCCGCTTCGCGCTGTCGAAGCCGGTCTGATCGGCCGCTTCGGTTCGCTTGATCCCAGCGACGGCGGCAAGGCATCGCGCTATTCCGTCTCGTTCGGGCTAGCCAAGCCGATTGGAGATTGCGACATCACGGTCGAGCTGTTCGGGGTTCGCCAGCATCTCACCCTATGGAGCAACTTTACGCATTTTCTGAACGATCCGGTTCGGGGCGATCAGCACGCGCAGAATGACGACCGCTGGATCGGCGGTGGGAAATTCGCGATCCGTCACCAGTTCGAAACGGGTGGCATCAGCCAGTCGATTGCGTTCGGAACGCAAGCCAGGTTCGATTCGACACGCGTGAACCTGCGTTCCACGCAGGCGCGCATTCCCTTCGCGACTGATCGCGACAATCAGGTCGAGGAGTTCAGCCTGGCCGGATATGTCGAGTATCGCGCGCAATGGACGCCGTGGCTGCGCTCGGTGGTGGGCCTGCGTCAAGACTATTTCCATGTCCACGACGAGGATCTGGTGCGGGCCGAGACGGGGCGTGAACATGCAACGCTTTTCCAGCCGAAGGGTAACCTGATCTTTGCACCGTGGAAGCACACTGAAATTTCCTTTTCAGCTGGACGCGGGTTTCACTCGAACGACGGTCGCGCCGGACGTGTCGAGGACGAGAATGGAAATGTGAGCTTCGAGCGGCCACCGCTGCTGGTGAAATCCGACAGCTTTGAGGCGGGGGTTCGCACAAATGCCATCGCCCGCCTGACCATGAGCGCAACGGTTTTCCAGACCGACTTCTCGTCGGAACTGGTGTATAGTGCTGACGAAGGGCAGACCGAGGCGGGAAGGCCCAGCCGTCGGCGCGGTATCGAGTTCACCGCGCAGTACCGCCCGTTTCACTGGCTGGAGGTCAACACCAACCTTGCCTTCAGCCATGCCCGGTACCGCAATGGCGATTCCGCCCTGCGCTTTATCGAGGACGCACCCTCCTTCATCGGAGCAGCGGGCATATTGGTCGACAATCTCGGTCCCTGGTCGGGCGCGCTGACCTGGCGCAAGCTGGGGTCACACCCGTTGCTGGACGACAATTCCGTCCGCTCAACGGGTTACAGCGAGGTCAACTTTTCGGCCTCGTACAAGGTCAACCCCAAACTAACCCTGCGCGCCGAAGTCTACAACCTGTTCGACAGCGGCGACAACGCCGCAGATTATTATTACGCAAGCCGTCTGCCGGGCGAGAGTGCAGGAGGTGTGGAAGGGTTGAACTTCCACCCGCTCGAACCGAGATCGCTTCGCGTGACGGTTTCGATGGTGCTCTAGCCATGCCGGACGGAGGCAGGACCGACTCTGATCGGACCCGCGAACCCCGGTGTTGCGGTATCGAACGGTTTCAATGTTTGTGACCGGGGCCAATCTGCTTAAGGTTTTTTCAACAGGGCACGTCCCCACCGCACCAGCGGACAGGGCCTGCCAATCAATCATTGTTTTGAGGGGAGCTTTACACATGTCCGTCGAATCCTTTGGTGACTGGCTCTATGCGACGCCAATCTCCACCACCTTCCGGGAAACGGTCTGGATTATTCCCACCGTCCAGAGCATACACATTCTGGCCATCGCGGTCATCGTAGGCTCCGCGCTCGTCTCGGAGCTGAGGCTCGCCGGTATTCTGGCAACTGATCAGGCGCCTGCGGGCATCGTCAGGCGCTATCTGCCCCGGATCTGGGGCGCTCTCGTCGTCCTGCTGATCACAGGATTGGTTCTGGTAGTGGCGGAGCCAGCACGAACCATCAACAATACCGTATTCTGGATCAAGATGGGCATTGTCTCCAGCGCATTTCTACTGACCCTGATCGTTCGCAAACCCTTGTTGGTGGCGGCAGACGATACGGACCTTGCTGTAAACGCGAAGCCGGTGGCCTGGCTGTTTTTGCTGATGTGGACCGCAGTGATCTTCTGCGGCCGCTTCATCGCCTACACCTGATGCCTACACCTGATGGGCGCCAAGCCTTGCATCACACACGTACAGATATGGGGGAGTAACCCGCAATGACTTTGGAACTCACGCTGCAACAGATTTACGATTCGCCGATATCGGCCGCCATTCGTGAGAACACGAACGCGTTTCCGATCATCGAAACGTTTCACGTAATTGCCATCACCGCCGTTCTAGGCACCATCATGATTGTCGACTTGCGCCTTCTTGGCTTCACGTCGCACCGACGCGGGGCCAATCGGCTGATCGCCGAACTGCTTCCCTATACCTGGGTCGCCTTTGCCCTCGCCGTCGTCTCGGGCGGCCTGCTGTTCGTCTCGAATGCGCCAGCCTACGCCGCGAACGTCGAATTCCAGTTAAAGCTGGTCGCGATTGCAGCCGCCGGCATCAATATGCTGATCTTTCACGGGACAGCCTATCGCCGGATTGCCGACTGGGACACCGATACACCTCCGCCGACAAGCGTGAAAGTTTCGGGTGTCATCTCGCTGATCCTGTGGGTCACCGTGATTTTCCTGGGTCGCTGGATCGGATTTACGCTCGACGTGCTGTTCTGAACGCCTTGATCCAGAAAGTCATTCGGGCAAATTCACGTCGTGTGACTCGTCTTTCCTGAGGAAGCGGCCGGGGGAAACCCCGGTCCATTCCTTGAACGCCCGCGAAAAAGCAGCCGTGTCCGAATAGCCGAGCTGCTCTGCCGCGACCGACAGCGATATGCCGGACTTCGAGAGCATCGTCTCCGCCCGATCCTGCCGCGCCTCTTGCAGCAATTCGCGAAACGACGTGCCTTCTTCGGTGAGGCGGCGACGCAAGGAGCGTTCCGAGAGCATGAGTTCAGCTGCGACCGTCGCACAATCCACGTGCGTGCGCCCGAGCCAGCGCGAGATGATATCGCGGGTCAGAGCGACAAAGCCTTCGCTGGGGGTAGCTTCCGGGCCCATCAGATCAAGCAGGTGCCATTCCAGGATCATCCGCAGCTTCCTGTCTTCCGACGGGATCGTGCTCGCAAAAGGCTTGTCGAGATCGGCGTTGCGAAATACGATGGCGTTGGCGACCTGATTGCCGATGACCGGCGCCCGAAAATTCTGCGCCAGCGTTTTCTCTCTGCCGATGACCGAATGTTCCAGTTGCACGGCAACCGGCGCCCACTTTGACGAGGTCAGCTGCCTGACGAGGTTGATGTAGCCCGAAATAGCAAATTCGGAATCCTGCGTTCGTGGCCAGATTTTGGCATCTTCGATACGGTAGCTGTAGGTGGTGGTGTCGACATCGACCCTGCTGTCGAACAGGGTTCGGCTTTGCAGCCGCGACTGGAACAACACCAGATAGTCCAACGCGCCGCGCAACGTGCCAGAGGCCCGCAGCAGCGCATAGAACGGCCCGAGGTCTGTCAGGCCGAAGACGGAACCCATCGTTAGGCCGAGGTAAGGCCGGTGGAATTTCGTCGAAGCGTTTTCGAGCAGGGCGACATAGCGATGCAGCGGGATGCGATCATAGGGCGTGTCGAGCTGGGAGCGAAACATGCCATGTTCGCGCAGCAAGGGATCGATGCTCCTGCCTACGTCTTCCAGGGCGGTGAACAGCGCGGTGAGGAACAGCAACCGGATCGTCGCCTGATTGTTCTTGGAGGCAACTTCCGGGGCTTCTTCTGGTTCTGGCATCATGTTTGGCATCGCCTGCTTGTACGGCACTGGCCGATTATGCCAAGGGACAATCCCTAGCTGCAATTTACCTTTTACGGCCTTAGTCGGAAACCGCAACAGTCAGGCAGGCCCTTCGATCCGTGGGTATGCAGGGCCATAACGGAAAGAGAGGTTAGAGTGCCCGATCAGGTAATTGCCGCGCAAGGTGCGCAAGTTGGCGCAAATGTCGAAGGCGCGGCGCGACCTTCCGGCGAGATTATAGATATGCCGGCGCAGCCCGGAAGCACTGCCGCATTGCCGCGTATCGATTTCCTGTATCTGTCCGAACAAGACATGATCCGTGCGGGCGTGACCGACATGCCGGCCTGCGTGGACGCTATGGAAGAGATGTTCGACCTGCTCGCACGCGGTGATTATCGCATGGCAGGCGGCAACAACAACCAGCACGGCGCGATCATCATCTTTCCCGAGGATTCCCCGTTCCCCGACATGCCCAAGCCGACGACGGATCGACGCTTCATGGCGATGCCAGCTTATCTGGGCGGCAATTTCCGCACGGCCGGGATGAAATGGTACGGGTCCAACGTCGAAAATCGCGAGAAAGGTCTGCCCCGTTCGATCCTTACGTTCGTGCTGAACGATGCGGATACCGGAGCACCGCTGGCCTATATGTCGGCCAACTTGCTTTCCGCCTATCGCACCGGCGCGATTCCGGGCGTTGGCGCACGCCACCTTGCCCGAAAGGATTCGCGGGTTGTCGGCATCGTCGGTCCGGGCGTGATGGCGCGAACGTCGCTGGAGGCGTTCATGGCGACCTGCCCGAATATCGACACGGTTAAGATCAAGGGACGCGGGCAGGCGAACATTGATGCGTTCTGCGCATGGGCCAGGGATACGTTCCCGACCATCACCAACATCATCCAGGTGGCGACCGACGAAGAGGTGGTCCGCAATTCAGACATCGCTACATTCTGCGCATCCGTGGCGACCGGCGATCCTTCGATATATCCCACCGTCCGGCGCGAATGGGTAAGCCCGGGGACGTTCCTGTCGATGCCCGCGCCGTGCAACATGGATCAGGCGATGGAAGCGGACGAGATCCGCAAGGTTCTTGATTTCACGGGCCTGTATGACTCTTATCTTGCGGAGATGCCGATACCCGTTCATCGGTTCATTCCGGCAATCGGCGTGCGCTGGCTGGATCTGGTCGACGAAGGACGACTGGAGCGAAGCAAGCTTGAAGACCTTTCCAAAATCGTTGGTGGCCAGATGCCGGGGCGGCGGAGCGATGACGAAATCATCATGCTCTCGATCGGCGGAATGGCGGTCGAGGATGTTGCATGGGGCACCAAGGTCTATCGCCGCGCGGTGGCCGAAGGGATCGGCACCTCGCTTAATCTCTGGGAACAGCCCGCGCTGAAATGAGGCACGCCTGACTGTGCCCAAGGGGGGCGGCGTTCGCGCGCAACCCCGCTTTTTATACCAGCCCTCATTTTTGGAGCGAGTGAATATGCCCGAGGTAATAAAGGTCAAGACCGGCAACAAGTTCGAGGAGCATGGCAGCTATTCGCGGATCGTCGCGGTGGACAACCTGATTTTCGTGTCCAACACGGCCGGGCGCAATCCGCGCACGAAGGAAATTCCGGCGGACCTCGCCGAACAGACGGATCAGGTGCTCGACAATGTTGCCGCGGCGCTTGCCTCCGTCGATTCCTGCCTTGCCGATGTCGTGGCATCTCGTGTGTTCGTGCAGTTTCCGGACGATGTCATGGCGGTTATGACCAGATACGGCGAACGGATGCGCGGCATCAACCCGACGCTGACGATGACCTGCCCGCCGCTTGGTTCGACGGAATATAAGGTGGAAATCGAAGTGACTGCATGGCGTGGCGCTTCGAAGGCGGACGTCAAGGAAATCCAGATCACGCTTTGAACACGCTCAGCTGTCGGGACACCGGAAGGGTACGCATTATGGGACCAGAAATCACTCCGGTGGAAACCTCCACCGAAATGCCGAAGCAGACCACGGTCGTGGTGATAGGTGGAGGCATCGTGGGCCTGTCGACAGCGATAACGCTGGCCGAACGGGGCATTCCCGTCGTCGTGCTTGAAAAGGGAAGGCTTGCTGGCGAGCAGTCTTCCCGTAATCTCGGCTGGGTGCGCAAGGTCATGCGCTCGATCCCCGATCTGCCGATGGCGATTGAGGCCGAACGGCTCTGGGCGGCAATGCCGGAGCGCGTCGGCCATGACTGCGGGTTTCGCAAGGCGGGCATTACATATGTCTCGCGCACCGAGGAAGAGCTTGCGGTGCACGAAACTTGGCTGAACTCGGTCAAGGGCGAGGGGCTGGATTCACGTATGCTGTCCCCGGCCGATATCGCCGAATTGGCGCCCGGTAGCGTCGGCAAATGGGTGGGCGGCATCACAACGCCGTCGGACGGCCGCGCCGAACCGACGCTGGCTTCGAGCGCGATCGCCAAGGCCGCGATTGCCAAGGGCGCGATTGTAATTGAAAACTGCGCGGTGCGGACCCTGACGACCACGGCGGGCGCGGTCACCGGCGTTGTCACTGAACGCGGCGAGATATGCTGCGAGCAGGTCGTGCTGGCCGGAGGGGTGTGGTCGCGCCGGTTCCTTGCGAACCACGGTGTCCGTCTGCTTACCTTGCCGCTGGTGGCATCGGTGCTGCGCACAGAGCCGATGGAAGGACCCACAGAATCAGCGGTCGGTGCAGCCAACTTCTCCTTCCGGAAGCGCCTCGACGGCGGCTACACCATCACCCAACGCGGCGCGCTGTTTGCGCCATTGACGTTGGATCACCTGTTGATCGGCATGAAGTACCTGCCCACGCTGATGGCGCAGTGGAAGAATCTGCGCGTCGCTTTCGGGCGCGAATTCTTCGACGATCTCGCGCTTCCCCGGCGGTGGAAGGCGGATGCCGTCTCACCGTTTGAGCGGGTGCGGACGATGTCGCCGCCGGTCAATCAGGGGTTGAATGACGAGGCGATGAACAACCTCGTGGCCGCTTGGCCGATCTTCAAGCAGGCCAAGGTCGCGCAGGCGTGGGGCGGCATGATCGACGTTACCCCCGACTCCCTGCCGGTAATCGGCGGGCTCGACCGCCTGCCCAATCTGATGCTCGCGACCGGCTTTTCGGGTCACGGCTTCGGTACAGGCCCCGCGGCCGGGCAGTTGGTCGCAGATCTTGTTACGGGACAGCGGCCGCTGGTCGATCCGACACCGTATCGGTACGACCGCTTTTGTATCCAGCGCGGGTAGGGATGGAATATGTCTTTCCGCTCCTCGCGGTCCTTATCTGGGGCGGCAATGCTGTCGTGACAAAGGCTTCGAACGGGGTGATCGCTCCGTTCGAAATCGCATTCTATCGCTGGTTGTTCGCATCCCTGCTGCTGGCCCCGTTCGCCATTCGGCCGCTTTGGGCGAATTGGCAGGTGCTGCGGCCGTTCCTGCCAAGGCTGGCCCTGCTCGGCTTGCTGGGGTGCACCCTGTTCCCATCCCTGATGTATTTTGCCGCGCAATATACTTCGGCGATCAACATGGGGATCATTCAGGCGTTGATGCCCTTATTTGCATTGGTTTTCGCGATGATCCTGTCTGGGCAACGATTCGGGCCGGGCATGTTGCTGGCAATGGCGATCTCGCTTGTGGGCGTGCTGGTCGTCGTTACCAAAGGGCAGCCATCGCTGCTGCTGACGCAATCCGTCAATCGCGGTGATCTGCTCATGCTGGCTGCGACGGCCTGCTTTGCCCTGTATTCTACATTGCTGAAAGAGACGCCGTTGTCGATGAACGCGAACCTGTTCGTCCAGTCCGCTTTCGCAACGATCATGCTCCTTCCCCTGTTTCTGACCGCGGACCGGCACGGTCTTGATCGTCAGAACCTGTCGCTGGTCCTTTACGCGAGCGTTCTGGCGTCGATTGGGGCGCCGCTGATGTGGATGAAGGGCATTGCGCGCATCGGCTCGTCGCGCGGGTCCAATTTCTTCAACTTCATTCCGCTGGTTGCCGCCATCTTCGCCGCGATCTTCCTGGGCGAACATATTGGTGGTGCGCTGATCTTCGGCGGAGTGCTGATCGTCGGGGGCGTGGCACTGGCCGAACGGCAGGGTGCCAGGTCAGCGGCCTGAGGCGGCACACCTCGCACCGGTCCCGTCAGATGCCAGCGGCGTTGAGGTCGAGTCTCATGCACACGGCACGCGCTTCGGTAAAGGCGTGCATGGATTCGCTGCCGAATTCATGGCCGACGCCAGAGAGCTTGCTGCCGCCGAAGGGCATCGCCAGATCCAGCACGTTATGGGTATTCAGCCACACCGTACCGGCTTCGATACGATCGGCCATCAGGTGCGCGCGGTCGATATCGCGGGTCCAGATGCTTGCGGCCAGCCCGAATCGGGTGTCGTTGGCGATGCGTATCGCCTCGGCCCGATCATCGAATCGCACCGCGCAGACGACGGGGCCGAAGATTTCTTCGCGCATGACCGTCATGTCCTCGCTGACCCCGCCCAACACTGTGGGCTGGTAGAACCAGCCCGCACCGTTGGGAACGACGCCCCCCGTCAACGCGGATGCCCCTTGCGCGATGCTATCATTGACCAGTCCGGCAACGCGGTCACGCTGACGGGAAGAGATCAGCGGACCCATTTGGGTAGCGGGATCGAACGGCGAACCGAGCTTGATATCGTGCGCGATCTGGCAGACGCCATCGAGAACCCGGTCAAAGACCGGAGCTTCGATGAGCAGGCGCGAGCCTGCGGTGCATATCTGTCCGGAATTGGCGAAGATCGCCATAGCCGCACCGGGAATCGCTCGATCCAGATCGGCATCGGCAAGAACGATGGTTGGGGATTTTCCACCCAGTTCGAGGGTGACCCGTTTCATCGATCCGGCTGCGGCCTGAAGAATGCTCTGACCGGTCGGGTTCGAGCCGGTGAAGGCGATCTTGCGGACAAGCGGATGTTCGACCAGCGCCGCGCCGACTTCCGCGCCGTAGCCGGTTACGATATTGACCGCGCCCGCCGGAAATCCTGCTTCGAGGATCAGTTCGCCCAATCGCAGCGCGGTAAGCGAGGTTTCCTCCGACGGCTTGAGCACCACCGTGCAGCCGAACGCGATGGCCGGGGCGATCTTCTGGATGGCTTGGCCGATCGGGAAGTTCCACGGGGTGATGCCCGCGACGACGCCGATCGGGCGGCGCTCGACATAGGCGCGATAGACTGCTTCTTCCGCCACCAGCGGAGAGTGAGAGACATATTCGCCCACGATCTTTGAGGCCCAGCCACCGAAATAGCGCAGGCCGTCGATCGTGAATTGCAGGTCAATGGCGCGGGTGATGGCGAGTAACTTACCACTGTCGAGTGACTCAAGCGCCGCGAGATCATCCCGCTCCCGCTCGACCAGCAAGGCGAGGCGTTCGAGCAGGCGGCCGCGATCGATCGGGCGCATCGATTGCCATTCGCGGCTTTCGAAGCATCGATGCGCCGCTTGCACAGCCCGGTCGACATCCGCCGCGTCGCAGGCGTGGAACTGCATGATCTTGCCGCCCGTTGCCGGGTCGATGGCGTCGACCATGCAGTCAGCGCGCAGAGGTTCGACTAGACGGCCGTCCAGCAGGATCAGGCCGCTTGGCAGGTTGGCAGTATGTCCTGCCGGTCGCTTTTGGAAGATCTCCACGGTGGCATCGTTCGTGGTCATAAAGGGGGTTCCAAGCAATAAGAGATTGACGAGCGTTCGGTTTCGTTCGGGTTCAGGCCGTCGCTGGCGCGACTTCGCCTTCCACCTGCGACGATCCGACCCGCGCATAGATATCAGGTTGGCGACGCTTGAGGATGGCGCCGTGGATTACCCCGATCAGTGCGATCACGCCGAACAGGAACGGCAGGCTGTTGACCACGATCAGTTGGGTTCCGGTCAGCGCCGAGTAATTGGCGAGCGACAGGACTGTGGCTGCGGCGATGATGATGCCGCTCAGGCAGGGCGCAAAGGTTTTGCCGAAAGAATATTCGCCGCGCCGCGCGAAGAACACGGGGATCGACAGCGAAGTGACCGTCAGCAGGATTTCGAGGCCGACCGCTCCCATCGACGAAAGGCTGGTCGACAGGCTGAGCAGGGGGTCGAGGCCTGCAAGCGCGAAGGCTCCGATCACCACCACAAGAATAGCGGTCAACAGGATGCAGGCGATGTAAGGCGATCCGTGCCGGGGATGAACTCGCCCCAACGGCTCGGGGATCAGGCCATCGCGCGCGAGTGCGAAGAAGTAGCGCGAGATGTTGTTGAAGAAACCCAGCGCGGCGGCAAAGAGGCTGGTCACGATCAGCAAGTTGAGCGTGTCGCGTCCGAATTCGCCAAGATAGCGGAGGGCAATCCCGGTTACCAGACGGCCGGGATCGGCAGCGGCGACCTGCTGCACTTTTTCGGGCGTTGCCGCGAGCACGAGGCACCATGCGGACAGGACATAGAACGTCCCGAGCACCAGCACGGCGCCGTAAGTAGCGCGCGGAATGGTGCGAGCGCGGTCGCGGGCTTCCTCCTGATAAATCGCTGTGGCCTCAAATCCGATGCAGCCGTTGATCGCATAGATCACGGCGATGCCGAGGCCGGGCGCGAAGATCTTCGTAGGCGAAAAGCTACTGAAATCAAGCCCTGCGAGGCCGGTGTGCCACAGAATCATTGCGTCGAGCACCGTGATCAACCCGACTTCGAGGAGCAGGGCGACGGTTAGGACTTTTGCCGCCATTGTGATCTTGTGATATCCGAGCCATGCGATGGCGGCGATGCTGATCGCCGCCCAAAGCTCCCAGCGGGTAGCATAGCCGAGCGTGTTCAAGACAAGGTCGGCTGCGAAAAAGCTCATCGCGCCGAGTACTGATGCGGCCGCGCAAATATAGGCGATCACGGCGGTGTAGGCTGCGGCAATGCCAGCTTCCTTGTTCAGGCTGACGGCGATATAGGCATAAAAGGCCCCCGCATTGCGCACATGCGGGATCATCCGAACATAGCCGACCGCGAAGAGCAGCATCACACAGCAGATCAGGAGTTGCGCGCCGGGCATTCCCGCCCCGTTCCCGAATGCCAGCGCAAGAGGGATAATTCCGGCCAACACCCCCATCGGGGCAGCGCAGGCCAGGATCATGAAAATAATATCTCCCGTCCCCAACATTCCGGGGAACAGGCCGTCAGCTTTGGCCGGATTTTGTGTTGAACTGTGCATAAACGCTCGATTAATCAAGAGTATGACAATGATCGTCAGTATGATTGCAGAAATGACAACATTGCTGATCTACGGTATTGCACTTCCGCCGATTTAGTTTGTATTTTCGGCCAGAACTATTGCTATCATCGCGCGCCTGCTTGCAATAGCCGAATGAGCTGGCATTTAATGCAGAATGTGGAACGCAAACGGATTTGTACCGATGCGACGACGTAGCATCATCGTTCATGCAGTTGCGCAGGATCGGGAACGGACGCGTTCCACACCGCTCCGACAAAAAGGTGGATTCAACCCATGCGAAAACAATTGCAGCATATCTTGTACGGCTCCCTTCTCGCTACGGCGGGCTTGATGATGTCAGGCGGTCCCACTCTCGCGGACGAGCGGGGTGATGTGATGAAGACTGTAAACCAGTACGTCGACAGCCTGAACAAGGGTGACCTTGCCAATGTGATAGCAACTTGCGCCAAGGAATCGTCGATCGTTGACGAATTCCCGCCTTACGCATGGCATGGCCCCAACACATGCGCCAAGTGGCTTGATGCGCTGGCGGTTTATAACAAGTCGCTGGGCCTTACCAAGGGTGTGAACACTTTGCGCAAGCCGGATCGTGTCGATGTCACTGGCGATCGCGCTTATGTCGTGGTGCCAGCGGATTTCCGCTACACCGCAAATGGCAAGCAGGGTGCGGAGATCGACGCGAAGTTTACCGTTGCCTTGCAAAAGCAGAATAACGCCTGGCGTATCACCGGCTGGGCATGGTCGCGCCCGGAACTCGATTTCGATTATTGACGGGTATTCGGTCTCGGGCGGCGACAGTCATCGCCACCCGAGACCTCCCTATATTTGCTCAGTGCGGTCGTCCGATCAGCGCGACAACGCGCAATGGGCTGCCGGACCCGCCTTTGATCTTGAGCGGCGTCGCGACGATGACTGCCCCGAAGGTGGGTAGCTGATCCAGATTGGTCAGGCACTGGAGGCCAAATCGGCCATTGCCATGAAGAACCGAATGCGCGGGCAGCGGCTCGTCGAAATGCGCGGCCTGCCCCGCATCTGTGCCGACCGTCTCCACGCCAAGCCCGACGCAATCGCGTTCCAGCACGAGGAACCGCATGGCATCGGCATCCGGGCCGGGCGAGTGCGCGCCATCGTCCCGCAGATTGAGGTAGGACAGCGTACCGACGCGCCGCGACCAGTTGCTACGCAACAAAATCCAGTGGCGGGGCAGGATCGCACCATTAGCTTTTTCCCACGCCTCAAGGAACGGGCGCGTCACGATGAAGTCCTCGTTGGCGGCTGCCTCGGCACTGATATCGATCACAACGGCGGGATGGACGAAATCCTTGGGCGACACGGCATCGACGGTGCCGTTGACCACGTCGCGGCCCGTGATCCAGTGCGCCGGTGCATCGAAATGCGTACCGGTATGTTCGTTCATCGAGATATTGTTCCAGTACCACGCCGGGCCATCGCCGTCATAGCGGGACACGGTTTCCATGCGGAACGGCTCGCACTGCCCGAACTCGGATGGCAAGACGATAACCGGAAAATCGGTGGAAAGCGTGTTCGTCAGATCAACTACACTGATCCGACCATCGGCGATTTCCCCCACGAGGCTGGCGAGAGTCGGATTGATCGAGCTCACAGGTTCTTCTCCCTTGCATAAAGTAGTGGGTCGCTCAGCCAGCGCTCCATAGCGTCGGCGGCGATTTCGCCCACACATGTCTGTTCGCGGCCGTTGGCCAGGGCATCGACGATCTCTGCGGCAAGACGCCCCGGCGCGACCTTCGGTGATGGCACGGCCTGATGATCCTGATCGTCGGTCGGCCCGGTAAACACCGACAGAACCCGGACACCGGCGGCGCGCATTTCGTGCCGGAAACTTTGCAGCAAGGAGAACCGCGCGGCTTCGGCAGCGGCAAGCCCGGCGAACTGGCTGTCTCCACTCAGTGCGTGGGCAGAAAGCACATCGACGAACGCGCCGCTGGGGCGGCCAGCCAGCAAGGGCGTACAAGCCTGTGCCAGACGCATCAAGCCGAGCGCCGAGACTTCCATAGCGCGCCGCTGTTCCACGAGATTGCCACGTGCGCTGACTCCGCCCCCGCGAACATGTCGCGCCGTGTTGATCACGATGTCGAGCGGCCCGGCGATCTTGCTGATGGCCTCGGCAATCGAAACCGAATCCGTGATGTCGAGCGGAACCGCCTGTACGCCATCAAGACCGAACAGCGCGTCCGTCACGTCCGAGGCCGGGGCGGGGCCGGGTAGCCCGGCGATGACCAGAGGCGCGCCCGCGCGGTGGAGTGCCTCCACGACCGCCCGGCCGATAGCACTGCGCGCATCGGAAACAAGCACGGTCCGGCCCTGCACCGGAACGACGAATTCGCGCCATTGGGGATCGTTCATAGCTTGTCGTTCTCCTGGACGTAGAGCGAACAGGGCGGCATTGCCCCCGCGGTCGAGCATTAACCGGATTTCCGCCCGTTCACCGGCTTCGAGCGCGTCATGCAGGTGCACGAGCGCGACAGGCCCGGCATCGAGCGTCACTTTGCCCATGCGCCAGGGCAGATGGTCGCGAAAATAGAGGTCCGTCGAGACGCGGATCATGGTCTTGCACAGCACCGTTGCGCCGTTGTCCTGATCGCTCCAGACCAACTCACCCCAGCACTTCGGGCAGGCGTCGCGCGGGGGATAGGTCGCGGTGCCGCAGTCCGTGCAGGTCTGGAGCACGAAGCGGCCCATCGCGGCGCGGGCGGCCATAGCGTGCATGGCACGACTGCGCTGGCCGGGTGAGACATGGCACAGCTTCTTGCGGGCGAGCGGATCGCGTTTTTCGCGTGGCGCGCGGGCGGTCATTGGCGCGCCTCCAGAATGGCGGCGGCTGTGCACACTCCGCGATCGTAATTGACCAGTCCGAAGCCCGAAATGGCCGCGATTTCAGCGTCGGGGACTTGCTGCCCGAGTGGCTGGCGCAAGATCTGACGCAAGCCTTCGGTGACGTTCTGGAAGCCTCCGGCTGCGCCCGCCTGGCCTGCCGAAAGCTGGCCGCCGTTGGTGTTGAGCGGCAGATCGCCATCAATCCCGAAGCTGGTGTTGCGGATGAAATCGGCCACTTTGCCCTTTTCGGCAAAACCCAGATCCGCGATCTGCATGGCGACGATGACCGGATAATCGTCATAGACCTGTAGCGTGTCGACGTCGGACGGGCCGATGCCTGCCATGCCCCAGAGCGAGTCGATGTCCATCGCCCATCCGCCGCGAAGCTGGACGGAGTCGTCCGGGAAAGCGTTGTGCCGTTCGATTGTCGCCATAATGCGCGCGCCGGGCAGACCGCGCTCGGTCGCGATCTCGGGGGTTGTGACGACGAACGCCTCCGCACCGGCACAAGGCATGACGCAATCGAACAGATGCACCGGATCGGCGATGGCGCGTGCGCTCATATAGGCGTCCAGCGTCAGGGTTCGGCGCTGCAACGCCAACGGGTTCGACATGGCATTGGCGCGTTGCGCCACGCACAATTTGCCGAAGTCCTCGCGCGTGACCCCAAATTCGCGCATATAGGCGTCCGTGATCAGTGCGAACGTGGCGTTCGGGCCACCAAATCCGTAGGGATATACTGCATCCTGCGAGAAGCGTGAGAAGGTCGCGAGGCTGTGGCGAAAGCTGTCGATCTGGTTGGTGTCGGCAGCTACGCAGGCGACGATGTCGGCGTCGCCGCACTGCACGGCGCGCGCGGCGCGGCGCAGGGCCATGACGCCGCTTGCCCCGCCCGTGGGCAGGTGATCGAGCCAGCGCGGGCTTAGCCCCAGATGCTGGGTCAGGCCGACCGCTGTGTCCGGTCCTGCTGAAAAGCTCGAAAAACAAAAGCCGTCAAAGTCCGCGGGGCCAAACCCAGTCGCATCGCGAAGTGCCCGCATTGCCCGTCCGGCCCACCAGTGTGCCGGCTCTGGCGAAAAGCGGCGATAGGGCACCGTAACCGGCGCACAGACCACCACCCCATCATAAGCTGCGCGGCTTCTGTTCATCCCTGGCGCTTCTTCAGGTGGCGCGTATCATGGAATTCACCCTGATTCATCTTTTCGGTAACCACTGTCTTGAGCGCGGCACGGAGTATCTTTTCGGTGGGGGTGCGCGGCAATTCATCGACGAATGCCACATAGCCGGGCACTTTGTAATAGGCCATCTGATCCAGCGACCAGTGCACGATCTCCTGCGCAGCATCGGCTGAAGCCGGACAATCGCCGAGCACGACGAGCGCAGCTACTTCATCGCCACGAACATCGTCGGGCGTGGCGGCGACCGCCACCTGTTGTATCTGCGGATGGCGGGCGAGAATTGCCTCGACCTCCACCGCTGCGATATTTTCCCCGGAACGGCGGATCACGTTCTTCTTCCGGTCGACGAAATGCAGGTCGCCGTCGGCATCGCGGGAGACGATATCGCCAGTGTGGAACCACCCGCCCTGCCATACCTCATCCGTCGCCGCCTGATTTTTAAGATAGGCGGTGAAGAAGCCGTAACGCGGATTTTCTCCCGCACGGCGGACCAGCAGTTCGCCCGGAGCATCGCCGGACGCATCCTGTCCGGTGTCGTCTATGATGCGAATGTCGACCTCGTCCGTTGGCCGTCCAACACAACTCGTGCCGATCTTGCGCGGTTCGCGATGCGCGCTAATCACGCCACCGCTGCCGGTTTCGGTCATCGCCCAGGCCTCAATCAGCGGGAAGCCGAACCGATCTTCGAACGGGCCATGCAACTCGCGCGGGGAACCGGCGCCGAACCCGAAACGAACCTGATGGGCGCGATCAGAATCGCTGGCGGGTGCGTTCATCAGCATAGCCGGCATAACGCCGAGATAGTGCAGGCACGTTGCCCCGCTGCGTTGCACCGAATCCCACCAGCTTTTCGGGTGGAAGCGATCAAGAATCGTCAGGCAGCCGCCCATCGTGATCATCGCCATGACCGAGACGGACATCGCGTTCATGTGAAATACGGGCAGCGGCGTGAGCATCCGCTCTTCGCCAGGACGCAGCGTAATAAGGCCGCCACTGTCGCGATACCAGTCGCCGGAATGCAGAAAATATTCGTTCGACAGCACACAACCCTTGGGTTGGCCGGTCGTGCCCGATGTGTAGAGCAAGGCTGCTTCGAGCTGCGAACCTGCATCCACCGGCAGGTGGGGTATCGGCAGCAACGGTCGGACCGCATCATCGGGTGTGATCGGTACCATCACGCTGCCGACGGCGCAGGCGGCTTCGGCGATTTCGGCAAGACGCTCGGGCAGGATGAAGGCCGCGCTCATTTCGGAATGCGAGATTAGATATTCGAGTTCGCCACGGCGCAGGTCGGGATTGATCGGAACGACCGATGCGCCGAGGCTGTTCGCTGCCAGCCAGATCTCGATAAACTCAGGCCGGTTCGCAAGCAACAGGCCGACACGGACGCCTTGACCAAAGCCTGCGGCGGTGAACGTCGCCCGCCGTGCCATGATCCGGTCGGCCATCTCGGCATAGGTGATCTCGCCCGGGTCGATGCCATAAATGGCAGCAGTTTCGGGCAGCACGTTCAGGAAGGGCCGGTCCGGCCATGTCGCCGCGGTTTGCGCGAATCGTGAATAGACCGTCTCGGTTTGCACTCTGCCTTACCCCTCTGGAAGGCTGCCGATACGGGCGCCCTAATTATATCCATACGCATAATTTTATATGTATAGCAATAGGGCGCAATCGTATCGTAATGGCGGGTGCGGGTCAGGCCTTTCGAAGGTTTTCCGTCATCGTCGCCAGCACGCGCCGACAGGTTGCAAGATCGTTGGGATCGATGCCAGCCAACATCATGGCGTGATATTCCTCCATCTGTGGCCAGCAATCGAACAGTTGCTGCCGACCCGCCTTCATGAGCACGATTTCTCGGCGCCGCTGATCGGTTGCAGGGGTACGCCGCTCGACGAACCCTGCCGCAACCAGTGCGTCAATGGTGCGACTGGCGGTCGACTGCTCGGCAAATGTCCGGGTGGCGATTTCGTTGATGGTAAGGCCATCTTCGATGTGCAGCACGGATAGTGTTCGCAGTACCACAAGAGCCGTGCTGCCCCGGTCGAGCATCCGGTTCTGAGCGTTTTGCCCCATATTCGCCAGGCGGTTGATCAGGTAGGGAAGATAGGCTTCCAGTTCGGCGCTGTCGCCGGGAGGCTTGGGAAAGGCCGTCATGCAGATTGTTCGACTTCGCGCCCGCCTGTGCGTTCGCTCCGGGCGCTCCCGATGTGCCGGTTGAGGAGGCTCAACGAGCGCAGGGCCTGGTCGAGTTCCTCTGCGGGAAGATTACCGAGCCATTCACCCAGTAATGCGTCATGGCGCTGTCTTGTCGCATCGTGCAGGCTCGCGCCGTGCGGCGTGATGCGCACGGTAAACGAGCGGCGGTCGACCGGCGACACTTCACGGGTGAGCATCCCTTCAGCGTTGAGGCGGCGGACCAATCCGGTCACGTTACCTCCCGTCACTTTCAGGTCTCGCGACAATTCGCCAAGGGTCATGCCTTCGGGAAGCCGCACGAGTTGCGCCAACACATCGTACTTGGCGAGCGTCAGGCCGAACTCACGCGTCAGAATTCGGTTGAGACGGTTAAACAGTTCGCCGTGGAGGGAAAGGGCACTGACCCAGATACGGGATTCGATGTTGCGCAACGCCATTCCTTGCTTCTCGTTCCCCACAATTTTGGTGCCGTGACATCACCGAACTTCTGCTGCGACCCTTGGCACGAGGTTGCGTCGGGTCATGTTCTTGCAGGCTTGTCGCCTGTCACGCAACCCGCTTTGTAAAGGCGGCCATCAGGTGAAAGAGCGGATCGTCTTGATCAGGCCTTCCAGATCGCCGCCTTCGCTGTCCCTGATCGCCGCTTCCCGCAGGCGCCGCGCCCATTCCGCCGCGTCATCGCGCAGGGATAGCGACCGGATTTCGGCAATGACCTTGGCGAATTTCGACTGGCCGCGCGCGTGCGTGTCCGAATAGCCCTTGATCAGCCTTCGACATTTCAGCACTTCTACGCCGAGGGCATAGTTGGTCTGCGCCATGCCGAGGGCATCTTCGAGCCAGCGGTCGCGGCTGGCAACCTCGATGCTGTGCCGCAGCGACGACCGGCGCATCCACCGCAGCCCAGCTACAACGTAAAGCATGATGAACCAGCCCGCCGAATACGTTCTGACCCTGCGCCCCTTGCTCACCTTCCGGTCAAGCCATCGGTAAAGGCCCGCCCGACTTTGCAACCATGTAGCGAAACCTGCTGGCAGGATCCCGGCGATCTCTTCCAGCCGTGGATGCATATATTCAGTCGTGTGCAAAATATGCTGCGGCCCGGCACCGACTTCCTTAGCGATCCGACCGTAGCGGGCGCGACGGGTCTTGAGATCGGCGACGCGGACAACGTCGTCATAGGCCATTGCATTGGCGAGATATTTTGCCGCCTGTAGCGTGAACGCATAATCTTGCGTTTCGCCGCCCAGTGCCTTGTCCCGCACGAGCAGCCCTTCGAGCAGGGCGATATATTGGTCGCCATAGGCCAAATCCTGAAAGTCGACGACCTTGACCAGCCCGGCCACCGCCATGTCCTGCGCCTGTTGCGGCAGGTTCCGGCGAATACGTTCAACCCGTTCGCCCAGGCGCTGGTCCGTGGGGCGGGGAGGCAGGGGGGCAACACGGGTCTCGGCTGTTTCCAATGTCGATGCGGTGTCGGCGAATGCTATGTGTTGCGGGGCCGTGACCTGATCGAATGCGGCGTCGAACGTTCTGACGCTGGCCTCCACGCCCTTGCCGTCGGCCTTGATAACCGCGTGATAGTCCGTGCGGGTAAAGGGCAGGGCACCCGAGGCGGCAAGCGAACCGAACAAAGCCGCCGAGATCACGCTGCCGTTGGCAACAGCGAGCGCGTTCATGTCGAAGACGATGGTTTGGCGGGCGGTGACACCGATTGCATCGGTCACAGCAGCACTGTCGGCAATGCCGAGGCCGGGCGCGCTCTTTTCGGAAATCGTGAGCGAGCGATGGTCCGATGCAATCAGCGTCGTGCGACCGGGCGTGACAATGCCGCGCAGCACCGAGCGCCCTGCTTCCATGAATTCCGACGCAAGGACGATGTCGACATCGCCGGGCGTGGGCATCTGCGCCAGCACGGGCTTGAGATTGCCCGATGGCCGCATCATTTCCACATAATAGATTGTTGCGCCGGTGCGCTGCGCCACACCGGGCACCGACGTCGATTGTGCGACCCATCCGGCATCCTCGGCGAGCTTGACGATCCAGCCGGTCAGGACGCCGCCGCCCTGACCGCCCATCGCGACGATCGCAATCGAAATCGGCCTTTCGGTCGGGTCGCCCACCGGGGCAAGCGGCAGGCGCAGGCTGTCGTCGCGCATCATGCGAACTCCATCGAGACACGGCGCCGTTCACGGTGCCGCTGCAACACGCGGATCAGGCCCATCGAGAGTCGTTCCTTGAACCTGTCGCACGCTGTCGGATTGTGGATGACATCGGCGCGATAAAAAGAGGGACAGAGCACCGCCGCCTCGGCGACTTCGCCGCAGTTTCCGCACGCGACGCAGGAATTGTCGATCGCCGCCACCGGATCGTCGCGCAGAGGATCATCGAGCTGCTTCACCGACAGCGACGGGCACCCAGAAAGGCGGATGCAGGCGTGATCGCCGGTGCAGACGTCCTCGTCCACACCAAAGCGTTCCTTTACCACGCGCTTGCCGCTCCTGATCGCCTTGGTCACCAGCGGCCGGACACGGCGCTGCTTGTTGAGCATACATTCCGACGAGGCGATGATGATCTTGGGGCCTTCGTCGTTAGTGGTCAGCGCCTCTCTGAAAACTTCGCGCATCCTGCCGACATCATAGGTGTTGTCGACTTCGCGAACCCAGGTCGCTCCGACGCCCGCAACCGCCTTGGACAGCGGGTTGTTGGTCTTGCGATTCTTGTTGGGTGCGCGTGAGGACAGAATGTCCTGCCCGCCGGTTGCCGATGAATAATAATTGTCGACAATGAGGAACACGCCGTCATGCTTGTTGAAAACAGCGTTGCCGATGCCGCTGGTCAGGCCATTGTGCCAGAACCCGCCATCGCCCATCACGGAGATGGACCGCTTGCCTCCGCGCTGGCCGAACGCAGCGGAAGAAGCTGCACCCAGACCGAAACCCATCGTTGTCGCGCCGAGGTTGAACGGCGGCAGGATCGAGAACAGGTGGCAGCCGATATCGGCCGAAATATGGTGTTCGCCCAGTTCCTGCTGCACCAGTTTCATCGCGGCGAAAATGGGGCGTTCGGGACAGCCGGTGCACAAGCCCGGTGGACGCGGCGGCACCACCGACTTGAGCTTCGCGACCACAGGCTCGGCCAGCACGGCGCGCGCATCGGGCAGGGGGGGGCGATTGCCGAGCAGGCGCGGGTCATTCTGCTCGAGGAATGTCGCGAGGCCCTGCGCGATGGCCTGAACCGTATAGTCCCCCGCCATCGGCAGCACGTCCTTGCCCTGCACGCGCGTGGCGATGCCCTGCCGCTTGAGCACCGTGTTGAGGGCTTGTTCGAGATATTCCGGCTGGCCTTCCTCGACCATCAGGATGGAGGTTTTGTCCCTCGCAAATTCGGCGACCTCACTGTCGATGACAGGGTAGGTCACGTTCATCACATAGAGCGGGACTTGTGTCGTGCCATAAGCGTCGGACAAGCCGAGGTATTGCAGGGCGCGTATCACGTTGTTGTACATGCCGCCTTGCAGGACAATGCCGACCTTGCCTTCGTCGGGGCCAAACCATTCGTTCAGCCGATTGCCCCGGATGAATTCGATGGCGGCGGGCAGACGCTTGGTGATCTTTTCCTGTTCGTGCTCATACGCGGCTGGCGGCAGGACGATCCGGCCCAGATCGCGCTTCGGCGCATTCTTCGCGTCCTCGATGGTGAAGGCGGGTCGGACGTTGTCCTTGCATTCGAAAGCGCCGTGCATGTGGCAGGTACGCACACGGACTTCGAGCATGACTGGCGTGTTCGATGCTTCGGAAAGCTCAAATCCTTTTTCGATGAGGTCGACGATCCGCCCGTGGTCAGGGCGCGGATCGAGCAGCCACATCTGCGATTTCATGGCGAACGCATGCGTCCGTTCTTGCATGATCGACGAGCCTTCGCCGTAATCCTCGCCGATAATGACCATAGCGCCGCCCATCACGCCGCCGGAGGCAAGGTTGGCCAGGGCGTCGGAGGCGACGTTGGTGCCCACGGTCGATTTCCACGCAACCGCGCCGCGCAAGGGATACATCACTGAAGCCGAGAGCATGGCCGCCGCCGTGGCCTCGTTGGCCGAACTCTGGAAGTTCACGCCCAGATCATCGAGAATGTCCTTGGCGTCGGCCAGCACGTCCATAAGGTGCGAGATCGGAGAACCCTGATAGCCGCCGACATAGGAAACTCCGGCCTGTAGCAGCCCCTTGGTAATGGCAAGGATCGCTTCGCCACGGAATTCCTCGCCTTTTCCTAGGCGCAGATGTTCTACTTCGCGTGCAAATGATCGCTCGGCCAAGACGCTCTCCAATTCAAATATCTATGCATATGCATATATTGATATATGAATTATGTCAATGGCCTGCCTGAATCCGGGAGCTGTGCCCAGTCTTTTATTCAAACTGCAGGTCGACCTGCTGTGCGTTGAATGAAAAGCCGGGCAGATAGCGTCGCAGAAACGTCGTCTCGATCACCGCATGCTCCGCCGGATTGCGCGCCTTTTCAAGTGCGGTATCAAGCTGCGCCTCGTCCCGGCCGAATGCGACCATGCCGTTGAGATCGGCCCAGACGATCCAGAAGGACCGGCCGTCCGGCGACATCCAGCCGGGAGCGATCTGGGGGGCGTAGGCGCGCGCGCCGGTATCACCGCCGGGCGTCCATACAGCATCCTCGTGGATTTGCTGCCACTGACCCCAGGGTGTGCGCGCCACCCACACGCCGAAATAGCTGGGCTTGCCGAACTCGGTTCCATCTTCCCCGCAGCCGATGCCGGCATTGGTCATCATGTAAAGACCGAGCGGGGCGTTGTAGACCACGCTGGGCAACCATGATTCCACCACCAGATCGCCGGGGAACAGGTTTTTGCTGTTGACCCAGCCGCGCGGGAAGCTGTGGACAGGGCGTCGTTGTGCAATGTCTGCCGACCAGCGCGCCGAACCATCGCTTTTGCGTCCCGCGAAAAACCGGTAACTTTTGCGATCGGTCAGCTTGTCCGCCGTCACACGGCACAGGACGAGCTGGTTCATTAGTCCATCGACGCTGCCGTTGGGTCCGTAAAGGTAGATGTACCCGTCGCGATCGGGGCGCTGACCGGGGCCATGTTGCAGGATCGACAATAGCGAGAAGCATCCGCCCGATTCTCCGAAGAAGATCAGCCGGTCGCGCGACTGGTCCTCCCAGCGCTCCCAGACGACGGGCGAACTGCCGTTCTGGTTCTTCCAGGTCTTGCCCCCGTCATCCGAAAAGATCAGCTTGGCGCCGGTCCAGCGCCGCGGCCTGTCCTCATTCCTGTCGAGCGTGCTGAGAAACTGATGGATGCGCTCGCCGACCTGAATAACGCCGTGGCCATAATAATGCGGGGCTTCTTCCGGCCGGGCGGAGCGATTGAGGTCCGGGTAGCCGACGAGTGGCGCGAAGTGCGGGGCATCTGGTCCGCCGGACATGGTCCACAGCTTTGTCGTAAAAAAGGCCTCGGGCGGATCAATCCAGCCCGGACCGTCGTTGACCACCACGAGCTGGGTGCCGTCCGGCCTGAGCGTCATCTTGTAGCCGTCGCCTAGTCCACCGAGATGACGGATCGCGTCATCTCGGCGATGGGCGCCGGTTATGCCGCGCAGCGTGCCGGATGAACCCGGACCGCTGCGCTTGCCCGTAAGTGTCGCGCCCATCGCATCGCGCGCGCCCAAGGTCGCAAGAGCGCCAAACGAGAGGCCACGAACCAGCAAATCGCGTCTGCTCGGCATACAGGAAACCCTTTCATTTCCGGCATGATTCTATGCCGACTGACTGCGTGGATAGAAAGCCAACGCACACTGGCCCGGCGAAGGTTACTTGATCTCGTCGGAGTGCTTCATTTCGACCGTGCCATCGTCCTTTACTTTGAACAGCGGGTCTTCGCGATCGCAGTAATATTCCATGATTTGATAAGTGGGATTGCGCTTGTATCCATAGGTGAAACGATAGGGTTCGAGCAGGGTCTTGGGATCGTTGACCGTGATGTCGTTCTCGATCAGTCCCGGTCCGGTCACCCGCATACGTTCGGTCACGGTCATTTCGGGACTGTGCGGGATTTCGAAGAAGCGGACGTCTTCCTTCACGCCGGTCGTGGTCACCACAAGCGTGTTGCCTTCCCAGTGGCCGACCGACATGCCGTAGTAGGACGGCGTCAGGTCATCCAGCTTCGGCATGGGCTTGTTCAGATAGATGCGACGGGTCTGCGACAGGAATTCGGCAAGCACCGTGACCTGCCCTGGCGTCTGGAGAAACTGGAGGGGGAAGATGGCGCCCATGATGGCAGGCATGCCTTCGGGAATGCACTGTGTGCTGGGATCAACCAGCGGTGTACCGGCCTTCAGCATTGCGTCGCGCTTGGCCCGCTGTGCTTTCCATTCGGATGCATAAGGTTCGCGCAGCTTGGGGCCGTTGCCGGGCACGGGCAGTTCAAGGAAGGTGTTCGCGTCACCCGCAAACGGGTCGGGATAAATTTCCCATATGCCATTGATGTCGGGGGCTGCGCGGGTCGGGGCTACCGATGCCTTGGCGGCATGGGCTTGTGCTTTTGCCGCTGGGCTGGCCGCCGCGACAGTCGTGTATCCGCCAACACTCATGGCACACAAGGCAAGCAGGCTCAGTTTGCGAATTTGCATAATCATCTCCCTAATTGGCTGCGCGCCGCTAGCCGTGTCGTTTTTTGGATGGATGCGGTCAGGCCCGGTATGCCATGATGCCGGGCCGCCGACCACATTTACCAGCCGCTGAGAGTGCGGCCGTCAGCGAGCGTAATGGTCTTGAGCATTCCGCCCGGATTGCCGTTGCGCAGTGGGTAGAAAGTGACATCCACCTTATCACCGGCCTTGAGCGTGCTGTTCTTCCAGCCCGCGTGGCTCATCATGTTGACGCTGCTGCATTCCATAGCATAGCGCTTGAGTTCGCCGCCTTCCTGTACGCTCACGATCACGAACGAGTGCGGATTGGTGAAACGGAATTCTGAAACCGTCGCACGCGACTTCTGGGCGATTCGGGTCTGGTCGAACATGGCGAACGAGTGATGCGCCACGGCCGGGGAAATGGCACAGACGGCAACTAGCAAAGCGCCGAGAGATACTACGGCGTTCCTGCTTATGCTGTTCATTGAAAGCTCCTTCATTACAAACTGTCTTAAAGATGCCGAGTGGGTGTGGTTGCGCGACTGTGATTAAAGCGGCGCGCTTTACAAGACCATGATGCACCGGCAACTTGATCGACCCATGTTATGAAATCCCCTTCACAAGAGAAGTCGATTACAGTTGTGAAACCGTTACACGAGATATTTTTTTGTAATAAAATCAATATATTAACTCGAAATCATCAGCATTGATCGGTTTCGTTGGTCAATCGGAATTCTGCGCGGACGACGTTCTATAATAATACGAATCCGTGACAATGCTTGCATTTTTGTTTTAATTGTTGACTATATTGACCAATGCAAAGCCTTTCCCCGCGCAGCGCCGCTGTCCATGCACCGCTATATGCAGACGGGCAAATGCATCAGGCGGCCGAAAGAATGCGTACCTGTCTCGAAGGAAACAGGTCGGATAAGTTGTTGCGCTTGTTCGAGTTTCTGTTCGAACGTATGTTGCTGGGCGATCCACCGACCGAACGGCAGATTGCGGAAGACGTGTTCTCGACGGGACGGATCGACCCCAACCGTCAGGATGCGAACGTGCGTGTGTATGTTCATCGTCTGCGCAAGCTTATGGAAGCGACATTTGCGAGCGTTGAGGGGCCGAGACTGGAGCTTCCCGCAGGTGCATATAAACTAAGGTTTGTCCATCAGTCACTGGACGAGGATATCCTGCCTGGGGCAGCTCCGGCTTCGGGAATCGTCCGACCGCGAATCGTCGTTGCAGGACGCCTGATTATGGGATTGGTCGTGCTCGCGGGCCTTTTCCTGCTGGCCGTGATCTATCTTGTGCAACCCATGTATAATGCGGGACCCCGTCTCAGCACCGCGATGCCCTGGGCCGCGATACGGGACAGCGACCGGCCGATCACGATCGTGATGGGGGACTATTATCTCTATGCGGAATTCGCTGACAAGAGCGATCATCGCGCTGCTCCGACACTGGTGTGGGATCACTCGGTGCCCACGCGGGAAGACCTGATTATCTATCAGATCCTTAATCCGGCCAGTGCCGATAAGGTGGTTGATTTCGGCGATCAATACGTCACCTCTGGCACGCTGACCGCCGCGACGGTCATCCGCGCCGCCCTGCGCCGCGATGCGGTGTTCCAAAGACGCCCGGTGCAGCTAATCGCGGCGTCGCAATTGACCGCCGAAGTCCTGAAGATGAGCGACGTGGTCTATATCGGGCAGCTTAGCGGAATCAGCGCGATATTGCGCGATCCCCTGTTGCAGGCATCTGGCCTGCGGCTCGATGCTGGCCTCGCCAGCCTAAAGGATATGGAGACAGGGAAGGCTTACCAGTCCGATGGGATGGAACTGCGGGAGGAACAGATCGCGCGTCGGGATTACGGCTATCTCGCCAGACTGCCCGGGCCTGCCGGCAACAATGTTTTCTTCATCGCTAGCATCCGCGATCCGGGGTTGAAAGAAATGGCCGAGATTGCGGTGGATCCTCAGCGACTGGATGTGCTGCCGACCGCGCTCGCTAGCTCGGTCAGTGGATTTGAGGCGCTATATCAGGTCCGGACGATGGGCAATGTTAACTTCGGAGCTGCAGTGGTGATGAAACGCACCTTACACTCACAGGGCGTGTGGGACCGGTCGGCGGCCACGCCTCAATACAGGCCGCTTGACAGCGGGCGGCCTGCGGCTCGGCAATGACGGCAAGCGTCCGCCGCAAGGAGCCTGCAAGACTGGCCGCGTCTGGAAAGATTACGGCCGTTTCCGTAATCCGGATCGTCGGCGTGTTGCGGCAGAAATGGACCATGATGAATTCGATACGCAGCCTGATTGCGGCTTTATGGCTCCTTTGCCTGCCCTCGCTTGCAAGAGCTGACCCGGTTGACGAAATCGTCGAGCGGGAAATGGCGCGTGGACAGGTGCCGGGCGTTGCCATTGCCATCGTGCGGGGTGGCCGCCAGATCAGGACGCAGGGCTATGGCTTTGCTAACCTCGAACATCGTGTGCCCGTGCACCCGGATACGGTGTTTAAGGGCGGTGCGGTCGGTATGCAGTTCACTGCTGCGGCCATCATGCTTCTGGTCGAGGACGGCAAGCTCGCGCTTGACGCGCCGGTCCGGCAATATCTCCCCGAATTACCGGCGAGCTGGCAACCGGTGACCGTGCGCCAGATGCTCAATCACACCTCGGGACTTCCGGCTACACCGAACGGTGATTTTCGCGTCGACTATACCGACGCGCAGTTGCTCAGCATTATCGCCCATGAGGACCTCAATTTTCGCGCGGGTACGCGCTGGCGCTTCAGCTATGCCGACTATATCGTGCTGGGGTTCGTGGTGAAGCGGGTAACCGGCGAATATTACACAGATTTTCTGAAGACGCGCATCTTCGCGCCGCTGGGAATGCGCAGCACGCGCGGGATCGACGAGCTGGCTATCATACCCAATCGCGCGGCTGGATATGAGCTGCGCGACGGAAGCCTCAGGAACGCCGAGTGGGTCTCGGCGACGGCCAATTCGACCGCAGATGGTTCGCTCTATCTGTCCGTGCTCGATTATGGCGCATGGGCGGCGGCCCTGTCCCGGCAGGGCGTGTTGTCCGCGTCGTCGTGGGCCGTGATCGGCAAACCGGCCCAATTGCTGGACGGAACCACTTGCGGTTATGGAGCGGGTTGGTATCTCGACAAGGCGGGGACAAAGGGTAGCTGGTGGCATTCCGGTAGCTGGCAGGGTTTTCAGTCGTTTGCCGCCCATTTCATTGGCGAAGACCTCAGCGTCATGGTGCTTGCCAATGGCGAAGGCGCCGATGCGGAAACGATGGCGCGCCAGATTGCATCCGTGATCGACCCGACGCTCGCACGCGCTCAGGCACAGCCGAGCGCGGAAGCTGCGCCGGTCGTGAGCATCCGTGTCGCAAAGTTGCTGGGTGATATTGCCGCCAATCGCTTCGATCGGGCTTCATTCACCGATTTTGCCACGCTGGACCTGACCGAACTGACCGCGCAGTACGCGCAATTGCTGGCACCGCTCGGCACCGTGCAGGAGGTCGCGCTGTTCGACAAGCGCCAGCAATGCGGTGATACGGCCTATCGCTACCGTGTGCGCTACCAGCATGGCATGATCGAAGTTCGACTGGGGCTGGCGCAGAACGGTCGCATCGGCAACCTTGAGATCGTCCCGGTGCACGACTGGAGCGCGCCGCTTTAGGTGGTGTGGGGATTAAGGATTCCGATTTGGCGTGGAATGTGATTCACGCTGTGGATGGAACGATTTGTACTGACGGACGC
>JBDTLS010000003.1:0-30276 GCA_039934655.1 Sphingobium sp. | reverse complement strand
AATCTGTATACGGCGGTGGCCCATGAACGGCTGTTGGGCGGTACCCGTCGGCTGGGCCGCATAGAGGACAGCCCGCTGCAATCGACGGTGGCGGTCGTGGGCTTCGGGATCAATCTGTAGCGATCAGGACGACAGGTGCCGCTCGGCCAGCGCGACATGTAAGCGGATGCCGATGCCCAGTACGTCGTCGTTGAAATCATAGTGCGGGTTGTGCAGCGGCGTTGACCCTTCCGCCTTCGCCTGACCCAGCCAGATATAGGCGCCCTTGCACGCCTGTAGCATGAAGGCGAAATCCTCTGACGTGAAAGCGGGATCGGGCGCGAGTTGCGCGACGCCAACCGCCGCTGCAGCGTCCAGCGCTTCTTGCGTAGCCTCAGGATCGTTGATCGTCGCGGGATAATAGCGTTGATAATCGACCGTCACGGTCAGCTCGTTGGCGACACCCACGCCTGCGGCGATGTCGCGCAGGGACTGTTCGATCCGGTCCTGCACTTGCGGGTCGAACGTCCGCACGGTGCCGCTCACCTTCACCTCTGCGGGGATGACGTTGTGCGTATGGCCGCCGTGGATCTGTGTGATCGACAGCACAGCGGACGAGGTCGCGGCGACACGTCGCGATATGATGGCGTTCAGTTGCGTCACTAGGCTGGCGGCGGCCAGAATCGCGTCGGGCGTATCCTGCGGGAGGGCGGCATGACCGCCGCGCCCCTCCAGCGTGATCTGGAACTTGTCGGCCGCGCCCATGATCGGGCCTGGGCGTGTGGCGATGGTGCCTGCGGGCAGGCCGGGCCAGTTGTGCAGGCCGAACACCCGATCGCACGGGAAACGCTCGAACAACCCCTCCTTCACCATCTCGCGCGCGCCGCCATATCCTTCCTCGGCGGGCTGGAAGATGAAATGGATCGTCCCGTCGAAATTGCGGCTTCGGCTGAGATGCTGCGCCGCGCCCAGCAGCATGGCGACATGCCCGTCATGGCCGCAACCATGAAATGAGCCGGGCGTGCGGCTGGCATAGGGCAGGTTCGTCTGCTCCTCTATCGGCAGCGCGTCCATGTCGGCGCGCAGACCGATGCTACGGCCCGACGTGCCGTTTTTCAGAACGCCGACCACGCCGGTCCGCCCGATTCCCTCATGCACGTCCAGCCCCAGCGCGCGCAGTTGTTCGGCAATGCGCCCCGCCGTGCGATGTTCGCGAAAGCCAAGTTCGGGATGGGCATGGATATCGCGGCGAAAGGCGATGAGGGGTTCGAGAAGGTCGGTAATGTCGGTCATGGGAATCTTACCTCTGTTCGCCGAACAGATGCTGGATGGGGTAATGATGTTTGATGAAGGGGGATTTGATCACGACGTAACTGAAATATTTCTCGATGCCATAATCGCTTTCCAGCATCCCTTCGATAATCGTTTGATAATGCGCGACACCACGGGTGACGAATTTCAGCAGATAATCATATCCGCCGCTGACCAGATGACATTCGACAATCTCGTCCACCTTGCGGATACGGGCTTCGAAGCGGGAAAAGTCCCCGGAACGATGTTCGGCCAGTGTGACTTCGGTAAAGACGGTCAGGAATTCGCCCAGCTTGTTCAGATTAACGTGCGCGCCATATCCGGTGATGTAACCCGCCTTTTCCAGCCGTTTGACGCGGGTGAGGCATGGACTCGGCGACAGGCCGACCGCATCGGCCAGTTCGACATTGGTAATGCGGCCGGATCGTTGAAGCTGCGTAAGGATATTGAGGTCGATCCTGTCCAGTCTGGGCCCGTCCAACATAATTCGTGTTCCCTGATTCTTACCCTAGCGCTGCACGAATATCGCCCTGTTCCAGCAAGCCGTCGAGCGTTTTTCTGATCCGCACGAATATCTCGTCCATCTCGCCGTCCGATGCACACAGCGCCGGGGCAAGGCCGATGATATTGTCGCCAAATGCGCGGAATATGACGCCGTTGGCATAGCCGTCGGCGAACAGCCGGTCGGGCAATTTGAGCACGGGGTCGAACCGCGCCTTGCTCTTCTTGTCCGCGACCAGTTCGATCGCGCCCAATAATCCTCGTCCGCGCGTGTCGCCGACCATCGGGTGATCGGCGATGGCGGCCATCCCGGCGTCGAAGCGCGCGGCGACTTTCTGCCCGTTCTCCAGGATGCCGCCTTCGGTGTAAAGGCGCAGCACTTCCAGTCCAACTGCGGCGCTGACCGGATGCGCGGAATAGGTCCCGCCATGACCGATCACAACATCCGCAGCCGCTCCATCGGCGATACCCTGATAGACTTTGTCGGACATCAGCACCGCGCCCATCGGTACATAACCTGCCGTCAGGCCCTTCGCGACCGTCATCAGGTCCGGCGTGACATCCTCCGCTTCGCAGGCGAACATCGGCCCGGTGCGGCCGAACGCGGTGATCACTTCGTCGGCGACCAGCAATATGTCGAGTTCGTCGCACGCCTGCCGCATGGCTTTCAACCAGCCGACCGGCGGCACGATGACGCCGCCCGATCCCTGTATCGGTTCGCAGAAGAAGGCGGCGACATTATCCTGTCCCAGCTCGGCGACCTTGCCCTTCAACTGCTGGACCGACCTGGCGATGATCGCGGCATCATCGCCCTCAAGGTCGCTGCGATAGGGGTAGGGTGAGGGGATATGGTGCTGCCAGCGCAGCGGAATGTCGAAACCGCGATGGAAGTTGGCCAGCGCCGTCAGGCCCGCGCCGGTGCTGCTCGATCCGTGATAGCCGCGATCCAGCGCGATGCACTGTTTTTTGTTCGGCTTACCGATCGCGTTGAAATAATGCACGATGTAGCGGATCGCCGTGTCCACAGCATCCGATCCGCTCAGCGAAAAATAGACATGGTCCAGCCCCTTCGGGCTAAGCTCGACCAGCTTCTGCGCCAAGCGTACGGCCGGTTCTGACCCGAAGTGAAAATAGCCGGTGGCATAGGGCAATTGCCGCATCTGCGCCGTTGCCGCCTCGACGATGCTGTCCTGTCCATAGCCGACATTGACGCACCACAGACCTGCAAAGGCGTCCAGCAGGCGATTGCCGTCGATGTCAGTCAGCCACATGCCTTCGCCACTGTGCAGAAGGGTTGCGCCACGCGCTTCATGGCCCCGGAAGGAGGTGACGGGGTGGATGAGATGGTCGCGGTCGATGTCCAAGAGGGACCGATTGGAATTTAGCATTGTCGGTTTGCTCGCCATGGTGGTCATGCATCTTAACCTATCGTCAACTTGCAGATGCAAAGTCCGATATGAGGGCGAGGGCGGGGACTGTGCAGCGTTCTTATAAAGCCACGCGGCACAATATGCCGCGCGGCTTTATAGGCATCAGGACAGGGCGTCGGCGATCGCTTTGCCGCATTGTTCGGTGTTGGCCTTGCCCTTGAGGTCGCCGGTGCGAAGGCCCGCTTCACTCAGCACGGTTTCGATCGCGCGCATGATAGCGGCGGCCGCATCGGCTTCTCCCAGATGCTCCAGCATCATCGCCGCTGACCATATCTGGCCCACGGGATTGGCGATGCCCTTGCCCGCAATGTCGGGGGCGGAGCCATGCACAGGTTCGAACAGCGACGGATGCGTGCCGTCCGGGTTGAGGTTGGCCGACGGCGCGACGCCGATCGTGCCGGTGCAGGCCGGACCAAGGTCGGACAAGATATCGCCAAACAGGTTGGACGCGACCACCACGTCGAACCGATCGGGGTTCAGCACGAACTGTGCCGTCAGAATATCGATATGATATTTGTCATGGGAGACGGTCGGATAGTTTTTCGCCATCTCTTCCACCCGTTCGTCCCACCACGGCATGGTGATGGCGATGCCGTTGGATTTTGTGGCGGATGTGACATGCTTGCGGTCCCGCGTGGCGGCCAGGTCAAAAGCGTAACGCAGCACCCGGTCGGTGCCGTGGCGCGTCATCACCGTTTCCTGGATCACGATTTCACGATCCGTGCCGGGAAACATCTTGCCACCCACCGAGCTATATTCGCCTTCGGTATTTTCGCGCACGACCCAGAAATCGATGTCGCCCGGTTCGCGTCCGACCAGCGGGCAGGGGACGCCCGGCATCAGGCGGACAGGGCGCAGGTTGACATATTGATCATATTCGCGCCGAAACTGGAGCAGAGATCCCCACAGCGAAATATGGTCCGGTACGGTGTTGGGCCAGCCGACCGCGCCAAAGAAGATGGCATCCGGCTTTCCGATCTGGTCCTTCCAGTCGTCCGGCATCATCTGGCCATGTGTGGCATAATAGTCGCAACAGGCGAAATCGTGCCAGCGCTGCGCGATCGTGAAGCCATAGAGGCTCGCCGCACGCTCCAGCACGCGGATGCCTTCGGGTATGACTTCCTTGCCGATACCATCGCCAGGGATGACGGAAATGCTGTAGGTGCGATCGGTAGCAGACATAACTCACTCCGTTCGCCGTGAACGTGTAAAACCGTCGGTCGGCGAAGCCGACGGCGTTCTTTCGTGAGGACGAGTGCGGGAACGACCAGATCGTCCCCGCACGAATCAGATCAAAGCTTCAGCCCGCCGATATGGAAAGCCTTCGTCTCCAGATATTCCTCGATCCCCGCATGTGCGCCCTCGCGGCCGAGGCCGGATTGTTTGATGCCGCCAAACGGGGCCATTTCCATCGCCATGCCGCCGGTGTTGAGCACGACCATGCCCGCTTCCAGTCGCTCGCCCACGCGGAACGCGCGGTGGAGATTTTCCGTGTAGAAATAGCTGGCAAGACCAAAGCTGGTGTCGTTGGCCAGGGCGATACCTTCGTCCTCGTCACGGAAGCGGAACAACGGGGCGACGGGGCCGAACGTCTCCTCGCTTGCCAGAAGCATCTCGCGCGTCGCGCCGGTCAGAATGACGGGCGTGGTGAAGCGGTCGCCGGTCGCGCCTTCGGGCGCACGCGCGAACATCGTCGCGCCGTGGGCCAATGCATCATCGATATGCGCTTTGACCTTTTCGACCGCCGCCCGGTTGATCAGCGGTCCGATGGTGCTGCCCTGCTGGTCACCCGGCGCAACCTTCAGCGCAGATACCGCCTGCGCCAGCTTCTGTGCGAAGGCGTCATAGACGCCATCCTGTACCAGAATGCGGTTGGCGCAGACGCAGGTCTGGCCGGCATTGCGGAACTTGCTCGACATGGTGGCGGTGACGGCCAGGTCGAGGTCCGCATCGTCGAACACGATCAACGGTGCATTGCCGCCCAGTTCGAGGCTCAGCCGCTTGATGGTGTCCGCGCTCTGCCGCATCAGCAACGCGCCTACGCGCGTCGATCCGGTGAAGGACAGTTTGCGCACGGCCTCACTGCCGGTCAGGACTTTGCCGATCGGCGCCGCTTGCCCGGTCACGATGTTGACTACGCCCTTGGGGAATCCAGCATCTTCGGCCAGCTTCACCAGCGCCAGCGCTGTATAGGGCGTCAGTTCGGACGGCTTGACCACCACCGGGCAGCCCGCTGCCAGGGCGGGCGCGCATTTGCGCGTGATCATCGCGGCGGGGAAATTCCACGGCGTGATCGCCGCGGACACGCCGACCGGCTCCTTCATCACCAAGATGCGGCGGTTGGCTTCCGGCGCGGGAATGATGCTGCCATCGATACGGCGGCCTTCTTCGGCGAACCATTTGATGAAGCTGGCGGCGTAGCGGATCTCGCCTTCCGACTCGGCGATCGGCTTGCCTTGCTCGGCGGTCATGATCCGACCCAGATCGGACAGATTATCCATCACCAGCGCATACCAGCGTTCCAGCACCGTCGCCCGCTCTCCGGCGGTCGTGGCGCGCCACGCGGGCCACGCGGCCTGCGCCGCGTCGACGGCCGCCTGCGTGTCCGCTTCGCCGCAATCGGGTACGGCACCGATGATCGCGCCGGTCGCAGGATTGTCGACGTCCAGCGTCGCGCCGGATGTGGCGCCAGTCCATTGCCCGTCGATGAAGACTTGCTGAACGAACAGGGCGGGGTTTTTGAGGTTAAGGGTCATCCAAGGGCCTGCGTTGTTAGAGAAAAGGTAGTCACGGAAGGGTCGGCCGCCGGGCGGGTCCCACGCACCATGCGCGTCACCCTGCCCACACAGGGCAGACCCAATTCGTCAAGCCAGTCACTCAGCCCACTTTCCTCGGGCACATCCAGACGGCAAAATATGCCGCTATTGGACCCGAACCAGTGCAGGATCAGCGCCTTCGCACCACCTGTATCGGGCGCGATCGTGGGGCCGATGACATAACCGTGGCCAAAGCGGCGGAACAGGGAAAAGCCGACCGGTTCGTTTTCGCGCGTCAGCACGATGCCCTGCGCGCCAGGAACAAGCGCGTTGAGCAGCGCGTCGCGGTCCATGCCGGTCGCACGCCGCGCCAGCGATCGCAGCGTATCCATATCCTTTGCGCCCAACGGCCGTACCCGTTCATCGCGTATCAGCGCCGCCATCGGCACCGAAAAAGCGGCACCTTGATGCTGAAATATCGGGCCTCCCAACTGGAAACCCAGCTTGCGATATAATGACTGCCCCTCGTCCGTTGCGTTGAGCATAATCGTGCGATCGCCTAAATCGCCAATCACGGCGTCCATCAACCGACGTCCCAAGCCCTTGCCTTGCATTTTGGGAGAGATGATGACCATGCCAAGCGTCGCTGCATCCTCGCCATAGAGCCAGGCCATTGCAGTGCCAACGACCTCGCCGCCGCACTCGACAACATAGCCCAAGCCCAGGCTGAACAGCATCTCCCAATCTTCGACACGGTGCGGCCACTTCTGTTCGGCCGACAGCGCCTGGGCGGCGGTCAGATCGTCGATGGTCATCCTGCGCAGGTTCACCACCGCTTCCATGTCTGTCGCCATGCATCTTGCTCCTTGAGCGGAAGGGTGTTCCGATCGGCCTCATATAGAAATCGATAGCCGCTATTTTTAGCGGTCTTGCCAAGCATTGGCTGCTGCCTTCGCCCTTTTTTTGGAAGATTGTGGCGCTTATCTTCCTGTGTAGCCATCATAAATGCCGCCTATATTCTCGCTTTAACCAGTATCTGCAGGAAGATCGATACGCTGTGTTGACAGGTTTCGGCAATGGAAAGAGGTGGTTCAATAGCCCCGCTCGCGCGGGACTTCGCCATGCATCGGCGTGTCAGCCTGATGGCGGCGGATATTGGCTATCAGCGCATGGGCAGCACTGTCTGCGCGCGTCATGCTGGCGACATGGGGCGTCAAAAGGATGCGCGGGTGGAACCAGAATGCATGACCCGGCGGCAGCGGCTCGGGGTCGGTGACATCGAGCACCGCGCCGGAAAGTTGCCCTTCGTCCAGCAACGCCAGCAGATCATCGTTTACCAGATGGCCGCCGCGCGCAGCATTGATAAGCCCGGCGCCGCGTGGCAGGCGCGACAGCGTATCGCGGCATAAAATGCCTCGTGTCCTCTCCGTCAGTGGCAGCAGGCAGATCAGGATATCGCAAGCAGCCAGAAATTCCGGCAAGGCGTCCTCGCCCGCGTGACATTCGACATCCGGGATTGTGTGCTGCGAGCGGCTCCACCCCGACAGAGTGAAGCCGAAAGGCGCAAGGGCACGCAACACCGCCTCGCCCAGATTGCCCAGCCCCATGACACCGACGCGTCGTTCATTTGCCTGTACCAGCTTGATCGGCGCCCAGCGGCCCTCCCGCTGCGCAAGGCCATAGTCGATCAGGTTCCGATGCAATGCCAGGACCGCCATAGTCGCATATTCCATCATGCCCGCCGCGATGCCCGGTTCGATCATGCGTACGATCCGGACCGATAGGGGCAGGGCGGACATGTCGAACTGGTCGATGCCCGCGCCAATCGAAAACAGGACTTCCAGCGCGGGCAGGCGGGCAATCAGGTCCGCTGGTGGGTTCCAGGCGGCGAGGTAGCGGATCATTTCCAGATCGGGCATGTCGTCCGTGTCCGCGAAGCCGATATCGGCTGCTTCCGCCCCAAAGATGTCCCGCCATACAACACCGCGCGCAGGATCAGAGGTATAGAGCAAAGTCATGCAGGAACCTTTCTGGTGGGCCGCCGCCGCTGTGCGCTGGCGTGCCACCAGATGAGAGGGCCGGAAATGGCGAGTGCCGCCAGCGCGAGCGCGACGACCAGCAGCAAAGCCGGACCGATCGGGCCGATCACGTTACCGGCATGGATGGGCAGAATGGTCATCCACAAGGCGCGGTTCTGATCGGCTGGTGTTGCGCTGACGCTAACCGGGACGATAACCGGCTGACCGATCGTGACGATAACGCGGTGGACGGCGCGGGCGTTACGTTCGGGCGCGTTGAAATTGACGATCATCCGCCCACCGCTGATCCGCGCGTCCTTCAGGCTGCTGCCCGGAAACACCCTTTGCGCCAGCGCCAGACTGCGGTCGATCGCGCTCGCTGGGGCGACGATCGGTGGCGTCGGTGTGCTTGTGTCGGCCAGTTCCGGCACGATCAGCAGGAGACCGGTGGTCGCTTGGACAATCAGGAAAGCGGCCGCGATCACCCCTGTGGTCCGATGCGCCTGTCGTAATATGATACGCGGGGCCAGCTTCCAGCGGATCTCCAGCGCCTTGACCACATTGCGTTTCGGCCACCAGTAGTTAAGGCCGCTCACCGCCATGACCAGCAATGCCACGGCGTTGAAGGCGATGACGGCCATGCCCGCTTTGCCCGCTGTCAATCGATAATGGATCTGGAGTGCGGCTTCGAACGGGAAGTGAAACAGTCCGCCCGCGCGGAGCACGTCGCCGCCCGCCGGATCGACGGAGGCGTAAGCGGTTCGTCCGTCAGGGTCGTCGAGCTGCGCGAACCATGTCGCGTCCTTGGCGTCCGGCGCGAAGATGCGCGTTACCCGATAGCCTGGCAGGGCGCGATTGGCCTGTGTGATGGCATCCCCGGCTGAGATGATGGGGCCATGGCCGTGGCGGGTCATGCCGGCCGGATCGAGGAGGCGGGCGGCCGGACCGCGATACAATAGCAATGCACCAGTCAGCGCCTGAACGAGCAGGAAGGCCGCCACGGCGAGGCCAAGGCTGCGATGGATGCGGAGCCATTGCACGCGTGTCATCATGCGTTTCCGTCGTTGACAAGAAAAAGGCCGCCGCTGTTTCCGAACCGGGGGGAGAGGGAACAGCGGCGGCCAGCCGAGGCAGTCAGGCCGCCCCGACGATGCGACATCAGAAGTTAAAGCTCGCCCGTACCGTGAAGGAGCGCGGCGTGCCGGGCTGGATCCACAATGCTGCGTAGGAGCTGGCGTAATATTTCTTGTTGAACAGGTTGTTGACGTCCGCCGACAGCTTGATCTGGTCGGTTATGTTGAACGACCCCAGCACCTTCGCAATCGTGTAGCTTGGCAGAAAGAAGGTCGTCGCCGTCTCGCCCAGCCGCTTGCTGACGTAGTTGACACCCACGCCCAGCATTGCCTTATGATCGCCGATCGCGAAATTATTGAACAGCAGGATATTGCCCTGATGCTTGGGAATGTTGATCAACGGATCGCCCTTGCGGATCGGTGCGGCGAAGTTGGGGTCGAGCGCGTTCGTCGCCCAGCCCGCGTCGGTATAGGCATAGGTCAGGAAAGCCTCGAACCCGGCGGGCAGCTTGGCATTGACATCAAATTCGATACCCTTGCTCTCGGCCGAACCAACCGGCTTGGAAAAACCTGCGTTAACAGGGTCGGTGGTCAGCACATTGCTCTTCTTCATCTTATAGACCGAGAGCGTGCTGGTGATGCGGTTGTCCGGCGTCACAAACTTGGCACCGACTTCATAGGACTTGCTGATTTCCGGATCGAACGGCAGACCGTCGAAGCCGACGCCACTGTTCGGGCGGAAGCCCTTGCCGAAGCTGGCGTAGAGTGACAGGCTGCGCGTGGGCTCGAACACCAGTCCGGCCATTGGGCTGAACTTGGTGTAAGTTTTGTGCGGATGGGTGTTGTTGAGGCGCAGGTCGATGTTCTGAGCGAAATGGTCATAACGTCCACCAAAGCGAACTTTGAGCTGTTCGGTTATCTCGATCTGGTCCTGACCATAGATGCCCCAGGCCTTCTGCACCTCTGTTGAATTCTGGATCACTGCCGTCGGGATAGGTGCCGGGATATTGTAATTGGGGTTGTAGATGTCAATTGAATAGGACTGATCCACCGCGCTGGGGCGATAGCGGGTTTGGAAGGTGTCGATTTTGAACCGGTCCCAATCGCCGCCGATGCGGATATTGTGGATGATCGATCCCGTTGCCAGCTTGCCGCTGATTTCGCCGCGGAACACCGTGTTGGTGGTGCTGTAGTCGCGATAGCGGCGCTGGCGCGACAGAGTGCGCCCGTCATTGTCCAGTAGCTGGCGACCGAGCACCAGTTCGGGATCGCTGGAGAAACCCTTGAATGTCGTGTCCTTGTAACCCGCACCCAGCATCAGCGTCCAGTCATCGTTGAACTCATGCTGATATTGCGCCTGGTGACCCAGAACCTTTACCTTGACTGGGCCATCGTTGGGATTGCCCAGGAAACGGGAATTGGGAATGGCGCCCAGATTATAGCTGATCGACCCGTTGCCAAGGACGGTCGGGATCGCGACAACGCCGCGTTCGAACGGCACTTCCTGGTTCACATATTCCATTTCATAAGTGAACAGGTCCTTGTCCGAAAATTTCGCCAGGAAGGACGGCGTCAGCACATATTTGCGTGTGCTGACGGTATCGCGAAAATTTTCCGCGATCTCCACCGCGCCATTCACACGCACCGCGAACATGTCGTTCAGCGGCAGGTTATAGTCACCCTCGACGCGATATCTTTCCCAGCTACCGCCAGCGACCGCGAAGCTGCCAAAATCCTTGAACTCCGGCTTTTTGGATACGATATTGACCGTACCGCCCGGCTCGCCACGCCCAAACAGCGCGCCATTGGGGCCTTTCAGTATCTCGATACGCGCTACATTCGATGCGTCGCGCGGGCCACCATAGCCACGCCCGCCGTTGAACCCGTTGACCAGGAAGCCGCTCGGAAAATTCTCGTCACCGGCAAAGCCGCGAATCGCAAAACTGTCCCACAAACCGCCGAAATTATTCTGCTTCGATACGCCGCTCGCCAGTTCCAGCGCGGTGTCGAGGCGGGTGATATTGAGGTTGTTGAGCAACTTGCCTTCCAGAAACTGGACGGCCTGCGGGATTTCCTTGACCGGAGTATCGCCGAAATATTGCCGCTTCAGGGCGGTGACGACGATTTCGCTGTTCTCGGCGGCGGGTGCCTGCGCCAACACTTGGGTTGGCAGGACGATGGCGGCGGTGCCTGCGGCTAGCGCCAGACGGAAAGCTGATGATGTACGCATGAAAATATCCCCTTGTTATGTCGCTGTTCCAATGAGTCCTGCGATCTCGAGTTGCCGCCTTTCCCACATGGACATTGCGGTTTGTTGCCGGTTCCGGCCCTGAGTGTTTTGGCCACCTCTTATCAAAAAGGAGGTTAGGGGTGGATTGCAGACATATTACATCGAAATTGATATACAACACAGCGCATAATTGTGATTCCCGGGACGTGACGGCATTAAACTACCATGTGCCTCTATCGTGTGCGACCAACGTAAATCGTCGATCATGCTATGTTTCATGGGACGATTGTTTTGCCGTGATTTCAAAGTCGTGAAATGCTCCATTTCATTCGAAATCGCCCTAGAATTCCGAGACCTCGATCTTCGCGCCGGTCATGAACCGTTCAAGCCGATAAGGGCGCGGATCGACGATGGGTTCCTGCCCGGTGGCGATGTCGGCGACCAGATGGCCCGAACCGGGACCGATGCCAAAACCATGTCCGCTAAAACCTGCGGCAAGGATCAAGCCGGGGATCGCGGCGATTTCACCGATGACGGGCACACCGTCGGGCGTGCTGTCGACGAAACCAGCCCAGCTAGCGAGCAACGGCGCCGAGCCAAGGGCGGGAATGAGATCGGAAGCGCGCTTGAGCGTCAGGCGCACAGTCTTTGGATCGGGCACAGGATCGAGGATGCGCATGGCCTCCATCGGTGTGGGCCGGTCGAGCCGCCACCGGGACAGGCTCTCATGCCCTGCACGCACACCCTGTAGCCCACCGGGAGACAGATTGCGCCACCGCCGCGCGAACATCGGGATGAATTGACGTTGAAAGCGCAGGAACTGCGCGGTCGGATCGACCTTGGCGCGGCCGCTGATTGCCAGCGTATGGGCGCCATCACTGCGCCGGGAGAGAGAGATCGACTTGCTGAAAAATGCATCTGGCAGCGATAGCGAACCCGTCCCCACTGCTATGATAGACTGGCGTACGGTTGCCTGCGGAAAACGCACGCCCAGTTGACGGCAGAAGGATGACGCCCACGCGCCGCCGGCCTGGATGACCAGCCTGGTGCGAATCGTACCCCGTTCCGTGACGACCGCGCTGACTGCACCGCCTGTCGTCTCGATACCGCGCGCCGCGCAAGACTGGTGGACGGTGCCGCCAAGCGCCATCAACGCCTGCGCAACGGCTGGCACCGCCAACCCCGGATTGGCGATACCATCCCTTTGCGAATGGACGCCGCCCTTCCAGCGCTTTCCGGTGAAATTGGCTTGCTGCGTCGCCTCTTCGCTGTTCAACATGCGCGTCGTGACGCCCACGGAGCGCGCGAATTCGCCCCAGCGCGCCCAGGTATCAAGTTCTTCGTCATCGTTGCTGACATAGAACAGGCCACAGCGGCGGAAGCCCGTATCGCCGCCAGTCTCCTCGCCAAATTGCTCCCACAGGTCGAGCGATTTCGTAGCGAGCGGCAGTTCACGCGAGTCGCGATTCTGCTGCCGACACCAGCCCCAGTTGCGGCTCGACTGTTCACCGGCGACGACGCCTTTTTCCACCACCGCAACCTTCAGGCCGCGTTTGGCCAGGTAATAGGCCGTGAAAGTGCCGATAATTCCGCCGCCAATGATAACGGCATCGGCTTCGGTAGGCAGCGAGGGCGAGGATTGGATATAACGCAGTGGCGCAGGCATGATGGTAGCTCCCCATTGAGCGGAAGGGTTCAGGCGAAGCCCAGAATGGCTTTGACTTCCAGATATTCCTCGAAGCCGAAAGCGCCATATTCGCGGCCGTTACCGGAGCGCTTATAGCCTCCGAACGGTGCATGCGCGTCCCAGGCGGGATAGTTGAGATGGACCTGGCCCGTGCGAATCCGGCGGGCGACGTCGCGCGCTTGATCCATGTCAGCACCCTGCACATGTCCGCCCAGCCCGAACACGGTGTCGTTGGCGATCGCCACGGCCTCGTCGATGTCGTCATAGGGCAGAATGGCCAGAACCGGGCCGAATATCTCTTCCTGCGCGATGCGCATATCCGTGGCGACGTCCGAGAAGATGGTGGGACGCACGAAGAATCCGCGCTCCAGGCCGTCGATCTGGCTGTCGCCGCCGCAGATCAGCTTCGCGCCATCCTCAATCCCCGCAGCGATCATCGTGCGGACCCGCTGATACTGGGCGTGATTGGCGATCGGGCCGAGCACTGTTTCGTCCATAGCCGGATCGCCGATCACGATCGCCTCGACCGTCGCGCGGGCGATCGCCTCGACCTCCGCCAGCTTCGCGCGCGGCACGATCATGCGCGTTGGCGCGCTGCACGATTGGCCGACGTTGCGAAATGCAGCCATCACGCCGAGCGGCACCGCTTTTTCGAAATCGGCATCAGGCAGAAGTACGTTGGGCGACTTTCCGCCCAATTCCTGGGTCACACGCTTGACCGTCGGCGCGGCTGCCTGCGCCACGAGCACGCCCGCGCGGTTCGAACCGGTGATCGAGATCATGTCGATGTCGGGATGCGCGGCCATAGCCGCGCCGATTTCCGGGCCGGTTCCGTTGACCAAATTGAACACACCGGGGGGGGCGCCCGCGTCATGCACGATCTGGGCGAACATCAGCGCGTTGAGCGGGGACAATTCGCTCGGTTTCAGCACCACCGTGCAACCTGCCGCCAACGCTGGTGCGACCTTGGCCGTGATCTGGTAGAGCGGCCAGTTCCACGGGGTGATGAGAGCGCATACGCCGATCGGCTCGCGCACGATGGCAGTGGTGCCCTGCATGGTCAGGAAATCATAATCGCGCAGCACGTCGATCGCGGCCTGGACATGTGCTGCTGCCAGCGGGACATGTGCGGCCCGCGCATGGCTGATCGCGGCGCCCATCTCCAGCGTCAATGTGCGTGCCAGCGGTTCGGCGCGTTCGAGGATCAGGGCATGGATCCGCTCCAGCAGCGCGATACGCTCTGAAACCGGGGATGCCGCAAAGCCTGGGAAGGCGGCGCGCGCGGCGGCAACCGCCCGATCCAGGTCCGCTGCGGTCGCGGCCGTCACATTTGCCACAATGTCACCGCTGGATGGATCGACCACGGGCAGCACTTCGCTGCCCGACACCGGCGTCCAGCCGCCGTCGATATAGGCGTCATTCCCCCTGTCGGCGGCGGCGCGCATAGCATCTGCAACCTGTGTCGTCATTGCACGAGATCCTTGAACCGGTAATATGCGCCGACGATGGGCAAGAACCATGGTTTGCCAAAATGACCGGGAATTGCGGGCCAGTCGAAATCCCGCCACGGATTGAGATCGGCGCGGCCATCCATGACCTCGGCCATGATCGCCCCCATATATGTCGCCATATGCGTGCCGTGCCCGCTATAGCCCATCGAATAGAACATGCCGTTGCGCTCACCTGCGCGCGGCAAGCGGTCGCGGGTCATATCGACCAGTCCGCCCCAGCAATAGTCGATGCGGGTGTTGGCCAGTCCGGGAAACACATCCAGCATGGACTGACGCAGCAGGACGCCGCTCTTCGCATCGGAAGCCGCATCGGTGCGCCCCGAAAAGCGGGCGCGGCCACCAAACAGGATACGGTTGTCAGGCGTCGTGCGGAAATAGTTGACGAAATTGCGGGTATCGACGGTGTTGCGGCGACGTGGCGTAAGGCGGTTCAACTGCTCGACCGACAGTGGTTCGGTCGCGATGAGGAACGCGCCGATCGGGACGATCCGACGCCTGAACCAGCCGAGTGGCCCGACTGCGGATGTGCCTGTCGCCAGCAAAACCTGGTTTGCCCGCACGGTGCCGTGCGGCGTGGTCAATTCATGGGCCTGACCTGCCATCCGCCGCATACTGATGAGCGGATTATGCTCATATATTTTCGCGCCATGCCGGGCGGCGGCTTCTGCCAGGCCCTGACCATACAGGCCCATATGCATGTTCGCACTCTTTTCGTAGAGCATGCCGCCAAAATACCGATCGGACCCGATTTCCGCCTGCATTTCAGAACGAGGCACCATGCGTGTTTCGGGATCAACATCGCGGGCGAGTAGTTCCTGCGATCGCGCGATCTTGTCATAATGTTCCGGCTTGGCGGCAAGCTTGAGTTTGCCGACACGACCGAAATGACAATCAATGCCTTCCTGGGTGACGATCGATTCGACCAGGTCCACGCCGGCATCGAAGGCGCGATACAGCATGTTGGCCCGCTCGCGGCCAAGCCGCGCCGACATGGCCGCATAGTCCTGCGCGAAACCGTTGTTGCACATGCCGCCATTGCGGCCCGAAGCCGCGCCCGCGACGCGATCCGCCTCCAGCACGACAACTTTCGCGCCCTTTTTGGCTAGCGCGAGCGCCGCCGACAGGCCGGTGAAGCCGGCGCCGACCACAGCGACGTCGGCAGTACCCTCCGGCCCGCCGGGCGTACCGGACGCGAAGGGCTTGGCCGTATCGAGCCAGTATGACATCATCTTCATGAGGGTTTCTCCGTCAGAGGTAGCGTGATCGACCAGATAGACATTTTCACCAGCCGCGCATGCGCGACCATGTCGCGCTAATCTGATGGTCTTCGCCCTCTACCACCTTGTAGCTTTCATGCTGTGCGCCGGTTGCGCAAGCATGATTGGGCAGGATGCGAACGCGGGTGCCGAGCGGCAGTTCGGGAAGGGCAGCGCCACTGCCGGCGCGCACCTTGATGATGCCATGCTCCTGGCTTGCATCCTCGACGATCAGGTCGGTGAAGGGCGTGCCATCGATGTCGCAGACAAGCCCATAGCCCTGATCGACGGGATGCCGCTGAGTGCCGCGATCGCGTGACATGGCCATCCAGCCCGCGTCGGTGAGGATCCAGCCCTTTTCCGGCCGATGTCCGATCACGGTCGCGACCACCGAAAGCGCGATATCGTCGAGATCGCATACCCCGATGCCATGCATAACAAGATCGAAGAACATGAACACGCCCGCGCGGACTTCGGTCACGCCGCTCAGGTCGCGTGCGAAATGCGCGGTTGGCGTCGATCCGACACTCACCACGGGTGTTTCATGTCCCGCGGCGCGCAGCATCTGCGCGGCGTCCACCACGGCCATGCGTTCGGCTTCCGCGGCTTCCGGCAGGCCAGCGCCGCCCCGTGCGCCATAGGATTCGCCCGCATGGGTCAGCACGCCGCGAAATTCCACGCCACCGGCCTTCAATGTGTCCGCGATGGCGACGATCGTGCGATCGTCGGGCAGCAATCCGCCTCTATGGCCGTCGCAGTCGATCTCGATGAGGACCGCGGGCATCGCATCGTCATCCTGCGCGGCCTGCGCGATCCATTGCGCCTGTTCCATCGAGTCGATCAAGACCGATAGGTCAACGCCGCGCGCAACGAGATGGCGTGCGCGCTGGATCTTGTCGTGGCCCAACCCGACCGCATAGGCGATATCCGTGAAACCCCCGTCGGCGAAATATTCCGCCTCTGCAAGAGTGGACACGGTGATCGGGCCGGTGCCGCCCGCAAACAACCGACGTGCCACATCGATCGATTTGGCGCTTTTAACATGCGGGCGGAAGGCGACGCCGAGCGCGGCGAGATGCGCGCTCAGGCGTGCGACATTTCTATCCAACTTCGCCACGTCCAGCGCCAGCGCAGGCGTCTCGATCGTGTCGAGGCTCTCAATGGCTTGGACCTCGTGGGTCAGGGTCTGATTCTGGATCACCATAACTACCTTTTGGAGCTGCCCGATGGTTCAGCCTAGCGATTGATTGGAAAGAGCATATAAGACCATGCTTGGATTATCCTCCGGCACCTTGCCGCGTACCATAGATACGGCATGGTCCACCGGCGGCAAGCCGATGGTTTCGAGCCATAGTCCAAGGCCACAGCGCTCCGTCACGTCGATCCGCACGAACGTGCCGACATGTCGTGCAGCCAGGGTAGCGATCAAGGCCTTGGCATCCGTCGCATCCCGGGCGACAACCGGACCGATCACGACCCCACGTCCCCAAGGGCGCACGCAGGCATAGCCGACGACTTGGCCCTCGCGTTCCACGACCATGACGTCGGCGATAGCGCAGACTGCGTTTAGCAACGCGGTGCGCTGCATCCCCGATGCCGCGCGATCCAAAGCGTGCAGGGCGGTCCGGTCATCAGGCGTGGCGGCGCGCAACGGCACGGATGTGTCGGCCGCAGGCGCCTGTGCGAGCACGGCCTGCTGCTGATGCACCATGCCGTAGGGCGTAAAGCCCAGTCGTCTGTATAGTGCCTCGCCGTCACGCGTCGAATTGAGGATGATCGTGCGGTCGGCTGCGTCGGCGAGCAGAGCCGCCATCAGCCGGCCGCCGATTCCTTGCCGCTGGGCATGCGAAGCGACGATAATCATTCCAGCAGAGGCATAATCCGCGCCATAGGGCCACCACAGAGCCGTCCCGGCGAGTTGGCCATCGGTTTCGATCGCAAAACCACGCCCCAGGCCAAGCGCGAAGGCCCAGTCCTCGGCACGATAAGGCCAAGCCAGCGTCTGGGATAGCGCGAGCGCCTGCGGAAGATGGGATGCGTCCAGCGGGATAGCATCCCCTGGGGCATGTTCGGCGGTAGAGGAAGAAGGGGAGGGGCTAATCATTGATGGTATTGATCCAGCTGTTACGCGCGAACGATCCTCACACGATGAAGGCCGTTGCAACCATGTCCTATGTCTCGTTCCATTCGACGGCGATGCCGTTATATATCATTAAGCCGGTTTCCGCTGGCAACATCTCCTGAATGTCCCCGCTGGCGAGGCATTGTCATGCGGTGCAACCGGCTTATCGCGACAGATGCTGCCGCCATATTTCCAGCAGGGATGCGTAAAGAAAAGCGTGCGGTGTCCAGGATTGGACGCCGCACGCTATATTATTCGATTTCGGACACACAATCAGCCCACGGGACGCTGGATCGCGTAAACCTTCTTCACATATTCATCGCTGAACCAGGCGCAGCCATCGCCACGTATGAACATACACACATCGCCCGCTGAAAAGGTGACGCTGTCCTGATCGTCCGTGAAGGTAACTTTCCCGGCCAGCAGCAGCATCAGTTCAACCTGCCGGTAGGGAATCCGACGCCGGTGATAGGGCGTCGAATCCCATGTGCCGCAGGCGAATTCGGAGTTGGCCGACAGATAATCGGAGTAGGCCCGGCATGTTGGCTCTGGACCGATCAGATTTTCCGGCAGCGGCGGGTTCGATGGCGAGAGCGGTGCATTCTTATCGATCAGCAATGGTGCGGTCGCGTTGCCCGGCCCCTCGGTCGGGGCGGTGTAGACGATCGCCAGCAAATCTTCTGACGCGCGCCAGGCAAAGCTGGTGCCGACGGGCAGGACGGCGCTATTGTCCGGCTCGATCTTCAAAAGGCCCGCGTCGCTTTCAATCTCCAGCGATCCCTTGAGGACGAGGACGAACTCGTCCGTGGGAAGTGTATCAACCCGGCCCTCACCCCGCAGCGCAAAGGCAGCGACTTGCGCCTTGGCATCGGAAAAGGCGGGGGTGGCGCGCCCTTCGAACCAATCGTTCGATGGCGCGGTGCCGGCTGCATAAGCGCGCATGTCGAGCACGGCGGCGACCTTCTGGTCCAGCACGGCGCTCACAGCCCGACCAACCCGGGAAGCCCGCCAAGATTAGGGATGTCATGGACCTCATAATAGCTGTTGAGCGGTTCATGCCCGCGGTTGACGAACGCCTTGTTTTTGATGCCAAGGTCATAAGCGGTCATCAGGTCGTAGCGGAAGCTGGACGAGCAATGCAGCACGTCTTCAGGACCACAGCCCAGCGTATCGAACATGAATTCGAAAGCCTGACCACGCGGCTTGTACGCCTGCGCCTCCTCCGCCGTGCAGACGGTGTGGAATGGCGCCTGCAGATTTTCCACGCTGTAGGGGATCAGATTGATCATTGAGTTGGACAGGATGACGAGCGGGATTTCATTGGCGATCCGCTTTAATGGTTCGACCACGTCGGGATGCGGCTGCCATGTCGGAATGGCGTTATAATGCGCCTCTCCGTCCCCATCGCGATATTCGATGCCCGATCGCTTGCAGGCTCGCTGGAGCGCTTCCGTCACGACATCGAGATACGGCCGCCACGGGCCCAGAACACCATCGAGACGGTAGGCCGAGAAATAGCGACAGAAGTCTTCGAGCGCTTCGCCGGATAGGCGGTCGCTATAAACCTGGCGCGCGACGGGGGCCATTTCAAAATTGATGAGTGTGCCGTAACAATCGAAGGTGATGAATTTGGGTTTGAGAAATGTCATGTTAACCCCTTGAAATAAAAGGTGAATGCCTTGATCACGAAAAGGTCGGCTATACTGGCTTCCGGATTGATGGCCGATCATGTTGATGACGATGCCGTATGCTCTCGCCAGATTGGGTTGCGCGGTGGCTCCGAGTCATCGCCTGACAAGATTAGCGGCAATCAACGGCTGGATTACGTCATTATTGTAGATCCACATGGCATAGCCTAGCCTATCGTGGCGCGAGCACGGCATGATCTACCGCGATGGTCGTACCAAGCCTGTAAGCTTGATCCGACAGTGCGCTAGTCACGGAAATCCGAAGTTTGGTTCATTGTTTTTGGCAGAAGCGTTTGACCGAGGCGCAGATTTCATCTGCGGATTTGAACCATTTGTAGGGTTTGGGATTTTCGTTATGTGCTGCGATGAAGGCTGTGATGTCGGCTTCGAGTTCCGCCGTGGATCGATGGACGCCGCGTTGCAACGGCTTGCGGGTCAGCTCTGCAAACCACCGTTCGACCTGATTGATCCAGGACGCCGATGTTGGGGTGAAGTGGACATGCCGATGCGGGCGTCGCGCCAGCCAGGCCTTGATCTTCGGCGTCTTGTGGGTGGCATAGTTATCCATCACGAGGTGCACATCCGGCCCATCGGGCATCTTCGAAGGGCGTGAGCCCCTTGAGGGTATTCAGCCTGCGCCCGTAATTATATGCGTCGATGCAGTCGTTGAGGTGGGCGGTCAGCTGGGTATGACTGTCGTAATGGTATCTGTCCCATAGCGCATCCTTCCATTGATGACTGAATATTACACCATCAAATGCCAGGACTAAATAGTTAGTGTGGATACGCCTGCGAGTTCATTTTAAGGCCGCTTCAAGCTCGGCATAAATGGGCCGGCCGAGCTGGAACAGATCATTGCTGCGGGTGTACCAGCCCGAGCCGTGCATACGCGCCACGAGGTTCATGGCCAGAGTATCGACGTGGAGCTTTTCTGGATCGACGAAGGCATCGTCGATATGAAATTGCAAGACTTCACCTAGCACAACCGTGGTCTGGCCCAGCTCAATGTGCTGCGCCAGTCTGCATTCCATCGCCACGGGGGCTGATGCAATGCGCGGCGGGGCAATCCGTTTCGATGATTGTGTCGCTATATCGGCGTTGTGCAATTCGTCGAATTCTGGTGGTGCGTCGATCGCCGTAAGGTTCATCGCCTCCGCATCGGTGGCGCGGACCAAATTCACGACGAATTCCTTGGTATCAATGATGTTGCGTGCGCTGTCCTTGTGCATGCCGTTCGGTCGGCGCATCAGGCCGATTGCCACGAGCGGGGGTTCCGAACCCATCATGTTGAAGAACGAAAAGGGGGCCGCATTGGCGGTGCCGGTCGATGACAGGGTCGTCAGCCACGCGATCGGGCGCGGTGTGATGGCCGCGGTCATCAGCTTGTAGCGCTGGGCGGCCGTCAGCGTAGTGAAATCGAAATCCATGTCTTTACTCCGCGCCTTCGCGCCGGACGGCTTTTTGGGGTGCGACGTTTACCGAAAGCGAAAAGACGTCGGCGCGCGCATAGTGCCCCGCGACATCGAAATCATATTTTCCGCGGATCACCTCATCACCGTCGATTTCGGCGTAGAGAATCGTTTCGCCGGAATAATCGGGACCGGCCAGGATGGTCCCAAGGGGGGCCACAATCATCGAACCGCCACGTAGCAGCAGCGTTGCGGGATCGTCGCCCAACGCACAATCGAAGTCTGGCGGATAAGCGGCGCGGGCGATGTGCTGGCAAGCCGACAGCACGAAGCAACGGCCTTCCAGTGCAATGTGGCGCATCGAGTCTGGCCAGGAGTCGCGGTCGTCGGCCGTCGGTGCACAGTAAAGCGTGATCCCCTGATCGTACATCGCCATGCGCATCATCGGCATGTAGTTTTCCCAGCAGATCACCGCGCCGATGCGGCCCAGCGCGGTTTCGATAACCGGCATCGTCGAGCCATCGCCAAACCCCCAGATCAGCCGTTCGGCGCCGGTAGGCATCAGCTTGCGGTGCTTGGCGATCAGGCCGCGCTCGCCATCAAAGAACAGGGCGGTGCAATAGACCGTGCCACCATCGCGCTCGATCACGCCCATTACAACAAAGGCATCGGTTTGCCGGGTCGCTTCGCTGATCAGGTCGACCTCTGGCCCGTCAAGATCGATCGCGCCCGCATGGTAACGACGGTAATCTTCACGGCCCTCGGGTTTGCGCATTCCCACCAGTGTACCGAACGACGCGCCCTTGGGATATCCGCCGATGAACGCTTCGGGGAAGACGATCAACCGCGCACCCTGCGCGGCAGCCTTGATCACGAGTCCGGCGGCCTTCTGTGCCGAGGCGACCGGATCACCGGGAATGGAGGCGGCCTGCACGACCGCTGCGCGAAACTTTTGTGACATGGGCGGCCTTTTCAACTCTAGTATGCATCGACGAACGATTTACCCAAAGGATACTTGCATCATTTCACAGCGCAAGATATTTTAAGCCCATACTAAATTATGCTAGGGTGTGGTGTGAAAGGAGTGAGTCGTGACCCAAGTTAGCTTTGACCAGTATCGCGAAGAGATCATCGGGCGGGCGAATGTGGCCGATACCCCAGAACTCATTGCCTATTACCGTCGTCTCGCGGACCTGGGAACAGGTGCGCTGTGGACCGTAGCTAATAAGATCGAGCCGTGGGAACCGGTGTCAACCTCTGAGCCCATGCTGTGGGGCTATCGGGATTTGCGGGAGGACGTGCTGAAGGCGCTCGATCTGGTGACCCCCGAACAGGCGGGTCGCCGCGTAGTCTATCTGAAAAACAGGGGACGCAGCGACGTGGCGGCGGCAGTGGGCTGGTTGTATTCGGGCTTGCAGGTCATGAAGCCCGGCGAATGTGCGTCCTCGCATCGCCACAGCGCCTCGGCATTGCGATTCATCATGGAAGGAAAGGGCGCTTTCACCAACGTCGACGGTCATAAGATGACACTGGGTGCGAACGATTTCGTACTGACGCCCAATGGCACCTGGCACGAACATGGCGTCGCGGAAGATGGCACCATCTGCATCTGGCAGGACGGCCTGGACATTCCGCTGATGAACGCGCTGGAAACGAACTTCTACGAAGTTCATCCCGAGCTCAGTCAGGCGGTTAGCTATCCGGTCGATGACTGCAGCGCGATCTGGGCCAATCCGGGGTTGCGCCCGTGGGGATCGACTTGGGACAAGCGCTATTCGCCGCTGCTGAAGTATGAATGGGCACCGACTTACGAGTCGCTGTTGAAATATGCGCGCGTCACGGACGGATCGCCTTATGACGGGGTCCTCATGGAATATGTCAATCCCGATACGGGGGGGGCGGTGATGATGACGATCGGCGCCCATATCCAGATGCTGCGTCCGGGCGAAAAGACCAAGGCTCATCGCCAGACTGGCAGTTTCGTCTACCAGTGCTGCAAGGGCAGCGGATGGTCGATCATCAACGGCCAGCGTTTTGATTGGCAGGAGCGCGACATCTTCGTCGTTCCGGCGTGGATGTACCACGAACATGCCAATGCATCGGCAAGCGAAGACGCATGTCTGTTCGCCTTCCATGATTTGCCCGTGATGCGGGCACTGGGTCTCTATCGTGAAGAAGCTTATGGTGACAATGGCGGATACCAGCCGGTCCGCACCTGACGCTGCATAAAGGAAGTATAATGAAGTTAGTAACTTACCGTACCTCGATCGAGGGCGAGGCGCGACTGGGCGTGATCGTGGACAATGTTGTGCTGGATATTGCAAAGTTCGGTGTCGCTCAGGCGGTGCAACTGCCCTCGACGATGCTGGAGTTCATCGATCTCGGCCCCGCCGTCGTGGCACAGGTTTCCGCGATGATCGCGGTCGCCTCGGGCGCGTTCCCGATCGGTTGCGCGACGCCGCTTGCCAATGCCAGGCTGCTGGCGCCGATTCCGCGCCCACGGAAAAACATCTTCGGCATTGGCCTCAATTATACCGAACATGTCGCCGAAAGTGCGAAGTCGCTCGACACGTCAGCCGAGCTGCCGCGTCAGCCCGTGATATTCTCCAAGCCACCGACCAGCGTGATCGGGCCGGGTGATGCGATCGTTCATGACGGTGAGATCACCCAGCAACTCGACTGGGAAGTGGAGCTGGCGGCCATCATCGGAACCACGGCAAAGGGCGTATCGCGCGAAGATGCGCTCCATTACGTGTTCGGTTACACCGTCTGCATCGACATGAGCGCGCGTGACTGCCGCCGTGCGGGACAGTGGATCTATTCCAAGGGGCAGGATAGCTATTGCCCGCTGGGGCCAGTCATTGTGACCGCCGACGAAATCCCCGATCCGCAGACGCTCAATCTCTGGCTGACGGTCAACGGCGTCGAGAAGCAGCGCAGCAACACCGCGTTCATGCTGTTTAAGGTCGACGAACTGATCGCCGACATCAGCAAGGGCATCACGCTGGAGCCGGGCGACATTATCGCCACCGGAACGCCTGCGGGCGTTGGCGCGGGCAGGCAACCTCAGGAATGGGTATGGCCGGGCGATGTGATTGTCGCAACGGTGGAGGGGATCGGCACGTTGCGCCATCCCGTCGTCGCCGCCTGACAGGGCAAACTGCTTTTGGGCAAAACTGGTTTTACGACCGGCTCTCGGGACCGCGTCGTCGCAAAGACGGCGCGGTCTTTTGCTTATGCGGCCTCGACAAGCTCCTCGACGATGCGGCTTCGCATGTCGGCCGGCCATTCGCACGCCCGGTGCTCGTCGAGGCTCATGCAGACCAGCACGACCCGCGCGCTCAGCCGCGTTTCGCCCTCGCACATGAACTCGACGTTGATATGACAGCTCGTGCGGCCGATTTGCGTGGGCGAGATACGGATCGTCAGGTGATCGCCCAGCCGACCCGGCGTGATGAATTCGACTTCGAGCCGGACCGTCGGCAATCCGATGCGGCGTTCGACGTGAAGTGTGTTGAAATCGACGCCCAGTGCCTGATCGCACCAGTCCTCGACCGCACCGTTCAGCATTTCGAGATAGCGCGGATAGAACACGATTCCGGCCGAATCGACGTGGGCGAAGCGGACTAGTGTCGACGTTTCAAATGCCTTGTTCACGTATTTAAGCTCCAAGAATTGTGTGGAGCTCACCCAACCCCTCAACCAGTTGCTTGAGCCGGTCTGCCGGGACCTCCCGGAATATCTCCGATATCCAGGCATGATGCGCTTCTGCCAGCACGACGAATTGTGCGCGACCGGCGAGAGTGAGCGAAACGATCGCCGATCGACCGTCCTGCGGGTGGGGTATCGACTGTAGCAAGCCTTGTGCTTGCAGTTGCCGGACGATCGAGGTGACATTGCCGTTCGAAACCAGCAGGGCGCGGGACAGGCTGCCCATACTCATTCCATCGGGCTCGCGGTAAAGCACAGCCATGACGTCGAAACGTGGCAGCGTGGTATCGAACTGCTCCTCGAAATTGCGCCTGAGCAGCTTTTCTCCGACCTTTGCGCAGCGCAACAGCCTGACCCACAGGCGCAATTCGTCCGTTCCAGCCCCGGCAAGGGTTGGCGGGTTGGTATCAGTTAGCGATTCGTTCATCGATTCTACTCCGGTCATTCCTTTTATCATCGACCGGGCATTGCCCGATGAACCTGACGCGACAATTGCAAGGCTTGGGCTTGGCCGAGGATATATGGCGCAGGAACGAACTGCGACTTATCACCCGCCGCCGCAGCAGCGCGAAGTGTCCACACCGGATCAGCCAGATGCGGGCGACCGAGGGCGACAAGGTCCGCTCGACCGGCGGTCACAATGCCGTTGACCTGATCTGCATCGACGATGTTACCTACAGCGATCACCGGAATGTCGGCCTCGTTCCGGATTTGGTCGGCAAATGGTGTCTGGAACATGCGGCCATAGACCGGATGACCATCAGACGCCGTTTCACCTGCAGAAACGTCGATCAGGTCTACGCCTGCCTCCTTCAGCCTGCGTGCGATCTGCACTGCCTCGTCCGGGGTCACGCCCGCTGAGCCGACCCAGTCGTTTGCCGAAATGCGTACGGCCAGAGGCTTGTTCGTGGGCCATATGGCGCGCACGGCGGCGATGACTTCGAGGGGAAAGCGCAATCGGTTCGCGAGGCTGCCGCCCCAGGCATCTGTGCGCTTGTTCAGCACAGGCCCCGCTCCCAAACAGACTATTCTCATCACGGCCCCTCCTATAATTTAGGCTTAAAGCAAAAAAATCGGGTCGCCAAGAGGGGAGGGGTAATCATCGTTCATTATGCGGTCAGGCCAGGTCAGGTTAGGGCGCGGGATAGGATCAGCCGGCGATCGACTTGGATTCCGTCGACCGACCGCAGTTCGTAAAGAGCCTCGAAGTGGCGTTTATTGCCTGACCGGGCCTGAAGCGTGGCAAGCGCGCCGGGGTCATCGGCCAGTTCCACCATGCTCTTGATGGCCATGTCGCCCAGACCGGAAACGAATAGCAGTCTCTTGCGTCCAGGGCTGGCGATGCTGGCGATATATCCGTAGTCTGTCCGCATTTTGTGTTCATTGCTTGGCAAGATCGCCCTGAACTGCTTGCCCGACGGCACATCATGGATCTTATCATTGCCCGTGATGCGAAAGCGCGTCACCCTCGCCAGTGGCGCGGCAAGCGGACCGATATCAGACAGTCGCCCGACATAGACCAAATCTCTCGACCGCAGGATTTGCGGGGTCAATGCTGAAACCGGCAGCATTTCAGATTTTCGCGCTTTGCCCGATCGCGTGATAGGGAGTGATGACTGAAGATCCCATGCGGCGAGTGCGGTCGCCACCGGCGCGAAATGCAGGTCCAGGTCGTAGAGCTTGTAAAAGCTCTCCGGGTGCATTTTCAGGTGCTGCCCGAGATCGTCGCGTGACTTGATGGTGGGATCAATTATCATCTGTTTGACGCTGCGCTGATCGTTCGTTTCGGCGAGCGCGAACGAATCGCCTGCGACAACAACTGTCGGCACGTTGTCGTCCAAACCGCGCCAGAACATTGAGGACTGGAGCCGTCGGGATATAGTTTCTGCGGTGCTTTCAGGCCAGAGATACCATGCCGCCACGCCGACGATGAGGATCGTGAAAGTGGCTACCAGCCACTGCCGGACCGCCTGCGAGCGCGCAAAGTCGCCGAGCAGGGGAAAAAACACCCTGCCTGCTTTTTCGCCTTGCAGGGGCCATTCCAGCAAGAGCCGGTATCCGCCCTTGGGAATGATCAGGCGAGGTCCGTCCTTTCCGAAGTAAAATTCGTCGAGGCGTTTTCTCAGCCGGTGGACATAGACGCGCACGCCGGAGTCGGGCGTGGTATCCTTCATGCCGTCGTCGCCAAACACAGCCAGGGCGATTTCTATTTCCTTGGGGGCTCGCTCGTCGTTCGACCGTTCGACCAGATAGTCGAACAGGCGCAATTGTGCAGCCGACCTGCTTGCCGAGAACGAAGCCCGAAACACCTGAGTTTCTCGCAGGAAAACCGACCGTTCGTTTGCTTCCTCCGCTGCTTTAGACTCATTCACGCGGGCATTCTCCCCCAAGGCGTTCCTGCATTGTGTTTCATTTGGGCGGCTCTGCCGTGCGCCTCTTCTTCCCGGTGAAACATGTGTCACAGGACTTGGCGATTCGTCCACCATAACCCTGCCTGTGCACACCTAAGCGAGATCATCGGCAACTAATAGATTGCATTTATTTTATGTATAAAGTATATTGGGATGGTCCAAGGGTCGGCTACGGGTATTGGGTGTCCGATTGGTGCGGGACTAGCGATTGGGGAAGCTGGTCCGTCCGCAACCGGAGATGATCGCAAGCATGAGCCGATGATGCGATCACGGGACTGGGAAAAAATTAAAGGGAGAAATTAAAGTGGCAGGCACAGTTCGAAGCAAAAGTTCCAAGCAACTCAGGATTGCAATGCTGGCAGGAATTGCCGTGCCGATTGCTTTCTTCTCTATTTCTGCAACAGCGCAGGAGCAGGCGAGTAGGTCAGCCGCTGTGGCTTCGGAAGACGCGCCTGTCATCGGTGACATCATCGTTACTGCAACGCGCAAAGCGCAATCGCTCAGCCGAGTGCCGGCCAGCATCGTCGCCAAGGGGCAGGAAGAGCTTGATATGCAAGGCGTCCGCTCGGCCGCCGATATTGCCCAGATTACGCCGGGCATCAGCTTCGGTCAGACCTCGTCCCTGTACGGGACCGGGCAGACGACGATCGCGATCCGCGGTGTCAATTCCACCTCGGGCATTCCCACGACCGGCATATATATCGACGATACGCCCGTTCAGACCCGCGTGGGTGTCAGCCCCTCGCTAAGCAACCCCTATCCGCAGGTGTTCGACCTTGACCGCGTCGAAGTGCTGCGCGGTCCGCAGGGGACACTGTTCGGCAGCGGTTCGATGGGCGGCGCGTTGCGCTTCATCATGCCCAAGCCGAGCTATGATTCGCTCAGCCTTTATGGCCGCACGGAATTCGCTGCCACCAAGAACGGCAGCGAAAGTTACGAAGCAGGGCTGGCGGTCGGTGCGCCGATCGTGACGGACAAGGTCGGCCTGCGTGCCAGCGCATGGTATCGGCACGACGGAGGGTATATCGACAGGCTCGACCGGATGACCAAGATTCTCTCGCAAAAAGATATCAACAGTTCCGATTCTTTCTCCACACGTCTGGCAATCGGGCTCAAGCCGACCGAAAACCTGACGATCACGCCGTCGCTCTATTACCAGTATCAGGACATCCGCGACGGCTCGCGCTTCGAGCTGTCCGAATCCAACCTTTCCACGGGTAACCAGCGCCTCAGCAGCAACAAGATCCCGGAACGCCACAAGGACAGGTTCTATCTGCCTGCCTTGAAAATGGAACTCGGTCTGGGCGACGTCACCCTGGTTTCTGACACGTCCTATTTTTACCGCAAGACGCGGACCCAGAGCGACGACTCCACGCTCGAACTCGCGCTCTTCGGTGGCGTCACGGGCTCGTTCCCGCCCGGCTTCGAAAATTATATGCCCGGCACAGCGAGCAAGACGAAGCAGACCGCCTTCACTCAGGAATTTCGCCTGCAGAACGACAACGTCAACGATCGTTTCAACTGGATCGTCGGTGCGTTTTATCAACGCTCGTTTGTTCGCGACCAATATGCCGGCCGTGACGAGCGGGTTCTCGAGGCGATCAATCTTGGCCAGGCGAACATTGGAGATCCACTTTCTGCGTCCGTCGTCGATTATTTCGGTGTCGATCTGTATCAGAACCAGTACATCGTGTTTCAACGCAACACGCACCGCGACGAACAGATCGCTGGCTATGCGCAGGCAGATTATGAAATCGTTCCGCGGCTGAAGCTGACCCTCGGCGGCCGTTACGCCATTGCCAAATATCGCTTCGAAGGTTTCACGGCTGGGCCGCTCTACACGACCGACGGACAACTCGATACCCTGCGTGCAACCAGCCGCAGCTTTACGCCACGCATTGGCGCATCGTTCCAGGCCGATCGCAACAACATGCTTTATGTCAGTGCTGCCAAGGGTGTGCGTGGTTCGGGGGTTGCGCCGCCGGTCGGATCGACTTGTACTGAGGATGGAGCTAACATCGGTTTCGATCCAAATGCAACGCTCACCGTCAAGCCGGATTCGATCTGGAGCTACGAAGCAGGCAGCAAGAACCGGTTGTTCGGGGGCAAGGTCTCCATCGACGCATCGGCCTATCACATCGACTGGAAAAACGTGCAGACGTTGCTGCCACTGCCCATCTGTACGCTCTACACGACGCTCAACCTTGGCAACGCGAAGATCGACGGTTTCGATCTGGCGTTTGCCGTGCGCCCAACGGAAGCGCTTATGCTTGGCGTTTCCGTCGCTTATACTAACGCGCGTTACACCAGCAGTGTGCCGGGCCCCAATAATACGATTGCTCGGAAGAGCGGGGAGCCTTTGGGCGCCGCGCCTTGGGCGCTCCAGTTGAATGCGCAATACACGCAGCCGGTCGGCAGCGGAGAGGTCTATGCCCGCGCGGACTTCTCCTATAGCAGCCACAACACAAAGCCGCTCGACCTGAATTCGCCGCTGGTTGACCCGGACCTGTCCCGTGCGCCTGCCACATCGCAGCTCGATCTGCGTGCGGGCGGTCGCTTTTCGGCAGGGGGCAAGACCGATCTCGATTTGAGCCTGTTCGTGAACAACGTCACGAACGAGCAGCCGCTGATTGGCCTCTATCACGACGTGCCGGGTTCGCCGTTCTACCGCGCGGGCAGCTTCCGTCCGCGGACCATCGGCTTAACGCTCAGTATGCGACACTGATTGTCCCGATCCAACGGTGTCCATCCTGGCCCCCGGTGCTGCTTGGCAGTGCCGGGGGTATTTTTTTGATCCGCTGTAAATAGGGGAGCACTGGCCAACTGGCCCAACATGCAAATTATGTGACCGCCCCTGCAATCACATTGCCAGGGGCGGGCATATTAGCATAATCGCGTAATCAATGCTCGCGAGGCCGATCATGTTTTTACGGCGCTGAACTGGAGTACAGAATGAAAATTCGTGACGCGCTTTGCCGAGAACTGCCAGCCCGCGTGGCTTTGCTCCTGCGCGCAGGCGTCTTGTCGGCGGTTCTCGCGACGACGGCCGCGGCGGGGGAGCCCAAGGAGGTCGGGCGAGAACCGGTCGCAGTCGCGAGCGGACCTTACTTCTATGACACTGCGGAACAGCATGACATCAGAGTCGATATTTTGGCGCGGGGGCTCTCGCATGGCTACAGGCTG
>JBDTLS010000002.1:0-30690 GCA_039934655.1 Sphingobium sp. | reverse complement strand
GGTTCGACGGCCGGGCGGTAAGCGATCCTCGCGACGCCTCTCCGCCCCGACCCGTACCCCAAGTACAAAACCATGAAGCAGTGGCATGTGTTCCTGGAAGGGCTCCACAAGCGCTGGAAAGGGCGGTGGGCGAAGGAATGATGTGCTTCGGACGCAGAGCTTAGGGCCAGGCCCGTGGCCCCCGCCAGTATCACCAGCGTTCTTGTTATGCAAAAGGACGTCGATTTCATTTCACCAGGCCTCCCTCGCCCGCTTATTACCGCCCCGAATGATTGATGCTGATCAGGCCGCGCCCAGTGAGCAGATGCGATAGATACAAACTATGTCGGAACTTTAATTATATGTCAAATACGTATCTATTTTTCATTTTGTGAAAAAAGATAATCTTTTAATTACAATCAATTATTTTAATTCGTCTCTCTGGGGTCGGTGCAATCATACTCCAGGAAACGCCGGACGATTGCGAGGAATTCGGGTAGATTTTCCCACGGAATCATATGGCCTGCCGTAACGGCCTCTACCCTCCCTTGTCGCAACAGCGCCACGACTTCCGCTGCCCCCTCGGGTGTAACGACGTTAGCGTTGGCAGCGCGGATCAACAAGGTCGGGCAAGTGATTTTCGGAAGATCCGTATGGATATCTTCGGAATGGAAATTCGCGTGAGTCTGTGTGATCGCCTCGATACAGCAGGTCGGCAGCCATTCAAGTCGCAGGGCGATCTGGTCATCGCTCCAGCTGGGATTGAGTAACCGGAACTGATCGATGGACGCGCCATTGGACGCGGCTGTATGGGCGGAGAGATAAGACTCGATGGGGGTGGGATAAGCAGTCCGACCCGGCCCGGTAAGGGGTGGATCGGCCAGGATCAGCGCGACAGGCACGGTGGGGCTGGTTGCAGCAAGGCGGATGGCGATCCGCGCGCCCATAGAATGGCCCAGGATGATCGGCCGTTCAAGACCGATGGCGGCAATCATGCCGAGGGCATCGGCGACGTAATCGTCAAGCCCATAGCCCAGCCCCGGTCGGCTATCGGAAAGGCCCCGGCCCCTGATATCAGCGACCACGACGCGCCGATCGCTGGCAAGATGTCTGGCCACGAATAACCATGTTGCGGCCGGGCTGGTAATCCCCGGCAGCACTAACATAGGGGCGCCTCCACCCTCCGCGTTAAAATCAAGATAATGCAGGCGCACGCCACCCACGGTGCAGTGGGCGCCACGCACTCGCAAGCGTCCCGCGGCCTTAATGTCGGCGCTACCAGCCATGCAGCCAGATGCCCGTGTCATGAGGGGTGGCAATGGTATGCTGGGTATCAAGACTGCGGTAGCGGCTGCCGTAGAACAACAAGGGTCGCCGCGTCTCTGCACTACGCTGCAACGCGACTACGCGCCCGACAATGATCAGATGGTCTCCGCCGTCATAATGCGCGAAATGAGCACATTCCATGCTCGCCAGCGCGCCGGGGATGAGCGGAAAACCCATAACAGGGCCCGGCGATATCGCCAGACCGCTCCATTTGTCGTTCTGCGCCCTGGCGAAGCGGTTCGAAATGTCGGTCTGATCCTCGGTCAGGATATTCACGGCAAACCCTTCGGCCGCTTCCCAGACGGCAAGTGCCTGCGCTGTCCGGGCCAGACTGAACAGCACTAACGGCGGGTCCAACGATACGGAATTGAAGGAACTGACGGTTGCACCCACTGGCTCGCCATCGGCTGACCGTGTCGTCATGACCGTAACCCCGGTCGCAAAGGTGCCGAGCACGCCGCGTAATTCCTGGGGATCGACCTCGGACGACGCCGGATCGCGCGCTTGGTCCATCAGTTCATCACTCCACCGCCATCGACGTAGATCTGCTGCGCCGTGATGAAACCGCCCTCATCACTCGCCAGCAAGGTCACAATTCCCTCCAGGTCCTGCGGCAGGCCGATGCGTTGCAGGAATTTTTGCTTGGCACGTTCTTCCATCTGCTCTTGCGTGAACGCGCCAGTGTCGACCTGTCCGGGGTGAACCATGTTGACCGTGATGCCATCGCGACCCAACTCCTTCGCCACGCACCGCATGAGCCCGGTGAGCGCGGCCTTCGAAGCACAATAATGGGGGATGTGCGCCAAAGCCTCTCCGATGGCGGACGACCCGATGAAGATAATGCGGCCCGATCTCTGCTGGATCAGGTGCGGCGCCACAACGGACGCGCAATTGAACGCCCCTTCGGTGTTGACGCGAAAGGTGTTCTGCCATTCTTCGGGGTTGAGCTGCCAGAAGGGTCCGCGAGTCAGGGTTTTCCACACGCCGGCATTGCTGATGAGGATATCGATCCGCCCGAAGGCGGCGATTGCCTGATCGGCCATAGCTTCCACGGACGCACGATCCGCGACATCCACTGTCACTGCCACCGCATGGGCATGGGGATTGTCAGTACGCAATGACGCGATTGCGGCAGCGAGAACTTCGGCGTCCCGGTCCGCCAGAACGACCTTTGCCCCGGCGCGGCAAAAGCGTGCTGCAATCGCCAGACCAATCCCGCGCGCCGCGCCTGTAACGATAGCCACTCTATCCGTCAAATCCACGCGTACGCCTCCTCAAAGCCCATCATTCGAACATACTTGACACCCGACAATTCATATACAATATGTATATTAATACCGTTGTCAAAGTAATAGTTTGTTGGCTTAGCGGCGGCGCAGAACTTCGATCTGGAAAGGCTGATTATATGGTTGATGACGCGCCTGGCGGCAATATGTGGGATGCGTTTCTGACTGAGCGTGACAAGCAGGTCTTTGCCGCATCCGGCTATGGTGCGCGCGGTGGCTTTGGCGAGCGGCCCGCACTGCTCATCATAGACGTCAATTACGGCTTCGTAGGGGATCGGCCCGAACCGATTCTGGAATCGGTGAAACGCTGGATGAACTCCTGCGGCGAAGAAGGTTGGGAAGCGGTCGCCGTCATCAAGCAATTACTGGTGGCCTCACGTGGCAAGGGCATTCCCATCATCTACACCTCTGGCCTGCGCCGCGCAGACGCCTGGGATCAAGGCGCATGGGCGTACAAAAACAGCCGGGTCAATGCGGATTATATGGGCAAGGCGCCTGCACAGCTGGCCAGCAACATCATCGTGCCCGATATCGCGCCTGAACCCACCGATCTGGTCATCGGCAAGCAGAAGCCCAGCGCCTTCCACGGCACACCGCTGCTCGATTATCTGATCCACCTGCGCTGCGACAGTCTTCTGGTTACGGGCACGACGACCTCGGGCTGTGTCCGCGCCAGCGTGGTCGATGCGTTCAGCTACAACTTCCGGGTCTCGGTGGTTCATGATGGCTGCGCCGACCGGTCGCAAGCATCCCACGCGGTCAACCTGTGTGACATGAATGCGAAATATGCTGACGTGGTCGATAGTCAGGAAACGATCGCCTATATCAATGCTCTTCCGGACAGGCTGTTCGATTTACCCAAGGGAGATCCCGGTGCAGCTGGCATCTTCGCGCATCGGGACGCCTGAGCGTGGACAAATTCCTGTTCGACCTGTTCCGTGACGAGCTGATCCTTTGCGCGGTCAAGGCCGGTGAACGTGTCGGCATTCTTTCAGAGGATCTGGTCCGCAGGGACTATGCGCTGGCATTTGCTGCAGCGGCCGAAGCTCTGGGTGCCGACGCGGTGCACGTTAATATCGCGAAAAGGCCCGGCAGCTTCTTTGGCCCCGGCAACTCGCTGCGTGGTCGGCAGGCGGCGATCGATGCGCTTAAGGCGACTGATCTGGTCATCGATCTGGTAGGGCTGCTATGGTCAGCCGAACAGGATGCGATCACCGCTACCGGTACGCGAATGCTGCTGGTGCTCGAACCGCCGAGCGTATTGGCGCGGCTTCGCACCTCGCGCGAGGCGCGGGCACGCGTCGAAACTGCGGCCGATATGCTATCCGGCGCGAAAAAGCTGCGTGTCACCTCGCCCGGTGGCACCGATGTGACCTATCGGATCGGCAACATGCGGACCATCGGCCAATATGGCTATACCGACGAGCCGGGCCGCTGGGATGCCTGGTCCGGTTCTTTCGTGTGGACGGGCGGCGACGAGGACGGAGTCGATGGTCGGGTTGTGATAGACGCTGGAGACCTGCTCCTCGATCCTGTCATGCGCTATGTCGCGCAACCGATCACACTGGAAATCGAGCACGGCATGATTGTCAGTATTGAAGGTGGGGGCGCGGAAGGCGCTATCTTGCGCAACTTCATCTCCGGGTTCAACGATCCGCGCGCTTATGCGATATCGCATATCGGCTGGGGCATGGATGCAAATGCCGACTGGAACTTCCTCGCCTTTAGCCCGGAAGCGACCCACAGCGTCGGCGCCGACGGGCGGTGCCATTACGGCAATGTCCTGTTTTCGCTCGGACCCAATACGGAATTGGGCGGCAGCAACGACACGCTTTGTCATCTCGACATTCCGCTCCGCGGTTGCTCGCTGTTTCTCGATGACCATCCAATCGTGCAAGAGGGTGAGATCGTTCCGGCGACCTTGCGATCGGCAGCACGATAATGGCAGATTTGTCTTGATCCAAATGGGGGCTGCATCATGCCGTTAGTTCAGATTCAACACCTCGCCGGCTCGCTCACACGCGAACAGCAGCATACTTTGATCTGTGACGTCACGGAGGCTTTCGTGCGTATTTCGGGAGAGGGCATCCGCAACAACGTGCTCGTTACCGTGAGCGAGGTTCAGAGCGGATTGTGGGCGACCGGAGGACAACCCCTCACCATTGAGGACATTGAACGGCGACGCGCAGCACAAGCTGGTTAGCGCCCTCCCGAATGATCGTAAACAGACCACAAGGCATCTTTGCCGAGGCCCGAATACACAAGGCACTTAATTTGAATTCAGCGATTTCCACATTTATTGCCCGTCCCACCATCAGGAGCATGTAATCGTCATGGCGCAAGACACCGCTTCCTTCCCGACTCTCGAAGGCTTCGACCCGCTGGGCCCGGAATTCCTGAGCAACCCGGCGCCTATTATCAAACGGGCCCAGCAAACCGTCCCCATATTCTATTATCCTGACCTGAGGATGTGGGTGATCACGCGATATGACGACATTTGCTACGCCGCCCGCGACTGGGAAACCTTCTCGTCACATGCGACGTCGTTCGTACCGCCCCCCAATGATTTGAAGCATCGGATCCCCGACGACTATATCAACAATCATTTCATTTCGCTCGATCCGCCGGAGCATACTGCTGATCGCAGCGCAGTGAACCGCCCGTTCCTGCCTTCTGAACTGCGCAAGCAGGAAGACAATATCCGCCGCATCGCCAACGACCTGATCGATCAGTTCATCGACCGGGGGCGCTGCGACTTCATGCAGGAATTCTGCTACCCGCTCTCGCTCAACGTCATCATGGGCCTGACCGGTATGCCGGTTGAGCGCGCCGATGACTATCGCATCTGGACAGAAGATCTGTTCAGCGTCCTGACGCCCAAGACGGCCGATGCTGTCACGAAGCCGATGAGTGAAGAGGAACGGCGGGAACGCTGGACGCGGCTGGCTGAGGGACAGGAGTTTTTCGAGAATTTCGTGGCCGAGCGCGCCCGTTGTCCGATGGGCGATCTAACCAGCACGATCCTCCAAAAAACCGATGCCGCGGGTCAGCCCGCTATTCCGATCCCGCGAATTGTACGCAAACTGCACGAACTCGTCGCGGCAGGAAATGACACTACCGCGAATCTTATGGGCCTGATGCTGCTTCAGCTCGCCGCCTATCCCGATCAGGACAAGGAAGTGCGCGCGGACCCTGCGCTGCTCTCCAATGTGGTGGAGGAAACCTTACGGCTGCGGGGCACCTCTCCCGGCCTATTCCGGATCACGACAAAGGATGTCGACATTAATGGCACGCTGATCCCGAAGGACTCGCTGGTTTGGCTTCTCTATATCGGCGGAGGTCTGGACGAGAGCCACTTCCCGGATTCCGAGCGTTGGGATATCCACCGCCCCAACCGGGACAAGCATCTGGCGTTCGGTCATGGGCGTCACACCTGTCTGGGTAATCCGTTGGCCCGGCTCGAAGCGCGCGTCGCGTTCGAGGAACTGTTCAAACGCATCCCCGACATTCGTGTGGTGCCGAATCAAAAGATTGAATTTCTGCCGGTTCTGACGGTCACGACCATGAACCATCTTGAAGCGGAATGGGCACTGTCAGGGAAGCAATAATCAAGCTGTGTCTTGGTTAAACGGAGGTTCGATGAGCAATTTCGGCAAATTCTACATTCGCGGCGAATGGGTCGATCCGATCGGCACCGACAGCTTTGATGTCGTTAACCCCGCTTCGGAAGAAGTGAGCGCCCGGATCGCGATGGGCAGCAAGGCCGACGTCGATCGTGCGGTGGATGCGGCGCGCGGCGCGTTCGACAGTTTCTCGCAATGGACGGTCGCGCAACGTATCGACCTGCTGGAACGGGTGATCGCTGAATATGAGCGACGGTTCGAGGATGTCGCTTGGGCGATCACGACGGAAATGGGTTCGCCGATCAGCTTCTCGCGTGGGCTGCAAACCCCCGCGACGATAGGCCATCTGCGCGAGGCGATCGCCGTGCTGCGCGACTATAAATTCGAAACCATGCTGGGTAAAACCCGCATCCTGCGCGAACCTATTGGAGTCTGCGGTTTCATCACGCCCTGGAACTGGCCCATCAACCAGATCACCGCCAAGCTGGGCAGCGCAATCGCGGCTGGCTGCACTATGGTAGTCAAACCGAGCGAATATGCGCCGCTCAGTCCGATCATCCTGACCGAAATTCTCGATGCGGCGGGTGTGCCGCCCGGCGTGTTCAATCTCGTCAACGGCGATGGTCCCACCGTGGGCAGTGCCATCGCGTGCCACCCGGATGTCGACATGATATCGTTCACCGGATCGACCGCCGCCGGTATCACAGTGGCACGCGACGCTGCTCAGACAGTCAAACGCGTCCACCAGGAACTGGGCGGAAAATCAGCCAATATCCTGCTGCCAGGCGACCATATTGAAACCTCTGCGCCGCGTGGACTTTTGCGGGCCTTCACCAACAGTGGACAGTCATGCATTTCCCCCGCCCGGATGCTAGTGCCCGAAAACGAGGTCGAACGGGTCTGCGAACTGTTGGCGGAAGCTGTTCAGTCATTGGTGGTCGGCGACCCGGCGCGCGATGAAACAACGCACGGCCCTCTGGTCAACAAGCGCCAGTTCGACAGAGTACAGAGCCTCATTCGCTCCGGCATTGACGAGGGTGCCCGGCTGGTGGCGGGAGGCGAAGGACTGCCAGCGGGCCTCAATAGAGGGTATTTCACGCGGCCGACCGTCTTCGCCGGAGTGGTTCCGGACATGCGCATTGCCCGCGAGGAGATTTTTGGGCCGGTCCTGACGATAATGGCCTATCGGGATATCGATCATGCGATCGCCTTGGCGAACGATACGCCTTACGGGCTTGCGGGTTTCGTTTCGGCCGATACGTTCGAGGAAGCGGACCGGGTCGGACGGCGGATTCGGGCGGGCCGGATTTATCTGAACGACACGCCGCAGGATGAAACTCCCAATTACGAATTCGAAGCCCCGTTCGGTGGTTACAAGCAGTCAGGCAATGGTCGCGAAGTAGGTCTGTTCGGCTTTGAGGAGTTTCACGAAATCAAGGCGTTCATCGGATAGCCGGACATCGGTAACACAGGACAGGGTTTAGCAAAGGGACTTAGAAATTCATGTTTTACGAGCCTGAAAAAAACGATCACGGCCTGCCTTTCAACCCGTTTAAGTCCTGCATCGTTCCACGCCCGATCGCCTGGATATCGACCGTCAGTCCCGACGGCATCGTCAACCTCGCACCGTTCAGCCAGAGCAACATTTTGTGTTGGGATCCGCCCTATGTGATGTTTTCGCCCCAGACACGGCGGGATGGTCGGCGTACCGACAGTGTTTACAATGCGGAAACCACGGGCGAATTCGTCTGGAACATGTCGACCTATGACACGCGTGAGGCGATGCTCGAATCGAGCATGATCGAAGATCCCGAGGTGGACGAACTGACAGCCACTGGCCTGACTGCCGCGCCTTCGCGCCTGGTCCGCCCGCCTCGGGTGCTTGAAAGCCCCGTTAATCTCGAATGCAAGCATCATCAGACGATCGTGCTTCCCAACGGAACCAAAGGACAGTTCAATTCGGTAGTGATCGGGCGCGTCGTCGGCATCCACATCAAGGATGAATTCATTACCACAGAGGGGAAGCTCGACATCCTCGCCATGCGGCCGCTCGCGCGCATGGGCTATCTGGATTATACTTCGGTGACAGAGGTATTCGAACTGCGACCGAAGGGCGTGCCCGAAGATGTCGTCCGCGCTATGGCCGGTGGCGCTCCGAATGCGAAGGCGTAAACCGGACTATTTTCAGCGAGATATAGCACTTCCCAGGCAGTGTTCGACTGCCTGGGCGACCCGCAGAAGGTGCCGGTCCTTTCCGCCGCATGTCGCCAGGGTAAGCCCCACCGGCGCTGCGCCGGGATCACCCACCGGCAGCGAGATCGCGCAACCATCAAACATGTTCACCACTGACGGGTTGCGCAGGGCCAGAAGATTTATCGCCGAATACGCGGCATCGTCGGCAAGATCCGCAATGCGGGGCGGAACAATCGGCACGGTCGGCATGGCCACCGCATCGAAATCGCCGATGGACCGGCAAATATCCTTGATGAAATCGATGCGAACCGCGATGAGATCGAGATAATCGGAGGCGCTCTGTTCGCGCCCGCGCTCTATTCGAGTGCGCACCCTCGGGTCATAGCCGTCAGCTCTGCGCTCCAGCAGCGCGCGATGCCATGCATAGCTTTCGGCAGCAGCAAATCCGCCCCCCGCGTTGATCTGGGCAATCCTTTCGAGAACCGGTATGCGCAACCGGGAAACCACCGCGCCCTCTCGCGACAGGTGATCGATAGCGCGCTCGAACGCCGCTGCGACGGTAGCCTCGAGATTTTCTGTCACGTAATTTTCGATCACAGCAATCCGCAGGCCCGCAACCCCCATCGTGGCGGGATCGGGCAGATCTTCGCCTGCCATGATTGCATCGAGCGTTGCGCAGCAGGCCACGCTCAGGCCGATCGGCCCAGCAGAATCCAGACTCGGCGAGAGCGGAACCGAGCCATTGAGCGGAACTCGCCGCGCAGTCGGCTTGAAGCCGACGAGGCCGGTAAACGCCGCTGGAATGCGGCAGGACCCACCGGTGTCCGTGCCCAAAGCGCCGAAACACATGCCATCGCTCACCGATATGGCGGCGCCCGATGACGATCCGCCTGGGATACGCCGCGCGGCCCGGTCCCACGGTGCGGCAGGCGTGCCAAAATGGGGATTGAGTCCAAGCCCCGAAAAGGCGAATTCGGTCATATTGGTGCGGCCGATCACGACCAGACCGGCGCGACGCAGACGCGCGACCACCGGAGCATCCTGCACCGCAGGCGCGTTGTCCCCCAACACCGTCGACCCAGCACGCGTGACCTCACCGGCGATGTCGAAGAGGTCCTTCACCGAAATGGGAATTCCGGCGAAAGGGGACAGAACTACGCCCGCTGCTCGCATCCGGTCGATCGCCCGTGCGGTGGCTAGCGCCCCTACGGCGTTGACGTGAAGAAACGCGCGAGCGCCTTCCCCTTCAGGATCCGAGATCGCCGCGAGACAGCGTTCTGTGAGCGCCTCGCTGGTGACGGCCCCCGTGCCAAGCGCGGCGGACAAGTCCGCCAGCTTATGCGGAGTCGTCATTGGGTCGGCCTCACGCCGGGTCGTAATAGTGGATTTCCACCAGCAGGCACCCGTGTTCGGAACGGAACGGCCCATGATAGGCGCCCGGCGGGCGGCAGGCATAGGTATAGGGATCGAAACCCTCCCATTGCCCGCTGTCGCCAGCGGCGCTGTGAACGGAAAGATCGCCGCTCACCAGCAGGACTTCCTCCCAATATTCATGGACAAAGGGTTCGGTCGTAAATGCGCCGGGAGCGAACCTCAAAAAGCGCGTTCTGCTACCGCTTTTAGCATCCTCATCAAGCGCACCCGCAAGTATTTTCTGCTGGATGCCGCTTGGGTAGCCCGGCGGCACTTCCCAGCCGGTCGCCATGTCGAGGGCGTGAAACTCATCGTGCAATTTGTTGATCGGCATGATCTTTATTTCCCTTCCCAAAGCGCGCTGAACTGCGCCGCCACGACATCTTCAAATGCTGGCTCCCCGCGCAGCAGGTCGTGCGAGCGGCAAAATGCATTCATTCCGGCGATAGAGGCCGGGTCGATCGCTGCATCATAATAAGGCAGGTCGCGCTCAATAAGCGAGGCGATCAAGGCCCCTTCCAATGCTGGAAACAGGCGCTTGCCAATCTCGCTGGCGAGTTTGGGATTATTGCGCAGCGCGCTTTGCGCCGACACAACGGCACGCACCGCAGCGGCCGCCGCAGCGGGTTGATCCTCAATCAACCGATCACTCGCCGCCAGAGAAGCAAATGTATAATCGAAGGCCCCCGCGGGTCCGTCGCCACGCCGCGTATCAAGCACCACGCTACCAATGCCGCGCAGTACCGCCAGCTCGGCCGCCATGCCGTTCGCCCAGAAGCCGTCGATCAATCCGTCTTCCAGCGCCTTGGCCGCCATCAGGCCGAAATTGACGGTACTGCCTGTCGCGCCTGGCACCGGGGCAATGGTCACGTCATCGGTAATATCTATACCCCCGGCGACAAGCAGGCTGCGCAAGCCCATTTCGACCCAAGGTGCCGCGCCAATCCGACGGCCCTTCACCACCGAGAGATCGCCCCGCACCGGATTAAGATCGGCACGCATAACCAGAAACCAATACATCCCCTGCGCCTGGGCGCAGAGCAGCTTTGCTCCCTTCCATTCCGGAAATACCGCCAGCGCCGAATGCGCCGAACCGGCAACGAAATCGATTTCGCCATTACGCATTGCGGCATAAGCCTGATCCACCGGAAAGATCAGCTCAACCGTCGCATCATATCCTTGCTCCGCAAAACAGCCCAGCTCCACCGCTGCAATCGCGGGGAAGTATGAATTGGAAACAAGGTCAGGGACCGCGATTTTCAGGGCCATTCGGATGTCCTTTTTCAGCCGGCCACTGGAAGCGAAATGCAGTCATAGCCATGCGAGATACGGCGACCCAGAACCGGGTCTTCCAGCTCGAATTCGAAACGGCGGGCCGGACGAATCCCTCCCCGCGCCGCCAAGGTGCCACAGAACATAATGCTGCCGCCTTCGAACGGGGCGTTCCATAGCTCCAGCAGATCATCCGGGGAAAGCATCGTGGTGACGGGCCCCTCCTGATAGATCACCCTTTCTGCGCCATCATATATTACAGAGCGCAATATAAGTCGGTCCCAATGGCTGGCGACGTCTTGCATATCCCAGAATGCCGCTGCCACCGGTTTGTCGCACATCTGCTTGGACAGGGTGATGCCGTGTGTTTCCGCCTCACGATCGGTGTGATCGGAACCCACGCCGACCCACAGCTTACCCCCGTGACACAACAGCACGAATTCGACCTCGCCGCTGGAAGCCTCTCCACTCACCTCGATGGCGGATGCCGTGGTCAGCCGGCGAGCCGCAACTCTGTAAAAAACCGGCGTAGAGGCAGGGCCCTTTATGCCCAACTCCTCCAGCTCCCTGATGTGCTGAAGTTGCGCTTCCTTGTCCCGCCCGGTCCAACCAGCGATGATCGCGTGCGCAACCGGAACCTTCGTCGGTTGATCGAGGACGAGATCCAGAACATTTGCGGTCGGCGCCATCCAATATAACTCCTTGCTCAATATACGATGCGAATGACCTTAGGTCTCGATGCCTTCCAATGCGGCATCGACCAGCCGCCCCGCCCGGGCGAAATCATAGTTGCGATACATGACAGTTTTAACCAAATAGGATGCTCCACCATAGAATTTTTCATACTGTTGGTGTCTGCTGGCGAATTCAGACCCGATGAAATCCCAAGCCAGCCGCATAAGCTGAATCCGCTGTCGGGCGCCCATCTCACTCGAAACATAATAACGCTCAATGTCCGCCAGCATCTGCGGATTGGCGAAATCGGCACTGGATGACGGGAGCGAGATCATCGCCGCCCCGGTCAGCTCGCGCACGATATCGATCATATGAGCATTGATCTTCGACTGAAGCGCCATCACCGAGTAGAGTGCCTGCTTTGACGGCCACATGACGCCATTGTCATCGATCGTCGCCGAAACCTCATGGGCGAGCAGCATCTGCTCGACGATTGAGGCATAGGCTGCCAGTTCACCCATTTCGACCTGCACCGGCGGCGCCTTGTCATTGCCGGTCGCCTGATTCATCCGATGGGCAAGGCCCAGCAGAAAACGTAGCTTGGTCGCATAGCGCGCCTGTGCCTGATAATTGCCATAGGCATGGGCGGGCGTTTTCCACCATTGCTGGAAGCACGCCTCTACGTTGCGATAGATAAAGACCCGTTCCCACGGAACGTGAACATCATCGAGCACCACGAAAGAATCTGTCTCGTCAAACCGCGATGTGAGCGGATAGTCTGCTACGCTGCTCGCCTGCATCGGGAAGGCGCGCCGGGAATAGAGCTTAAGACCGGGCGCATCCATCGGGATGGCCACGCTGATCGCGTAATTCTCGTCTCCGGGGCGCAGCGGATGGATGCAGCTGAGATGCAGATAATCGGCGAAGACTGCACCTGTCGCGAGCTGTTGCCCGCCCTTTACGACGATGCCGGAATCGGTTTCGCGAACCACACCGGCGTAGAGCGTGGGATCGGCCTGCTGGTGCGCCGGACGACTCCGGTCGATCTGCGGCGGGACGATCGCATAAGCGACATATTTGTGATTATCTCGAATGTAGCGATAGAAGTTCAGCATGTTCTCGGCGTAATTTTTGCCACATGCCTCAAACAGCTCTGGCGCGGCTGCAAACCCGGCGAAGAAGTTCGCGACGTGATCGGGTGTACGCCCCATCAGCCCGAAGCTCTGTTCGGCCCAACCCTCGGCCGATAGCCGTTTGGCGCGAAGGTCGGCATGGCTGCGCGGAATCTGGTATGCGCGCCACACCGGTCCACCAGTATCGGGAGAGACGAAGGTCATCCGCTGGCGATTTTCTGGCGCCGCGGCATAATCAAACAGCCCTGCGACCGTGCGCGCGCCACCGGAGAAGGCCGGATGATCGACGACGTTTGTGACCCGCTCCCCATTCACAAAAACCGACCGCTCGCTCTGCCGTAAATCGGCGAGAAATGCTTCGCCCGTGCGAAGGGGCGTGGGGGATACGGCGCTTACGGCTTTGTCCAGCTGCTGCAAAGTCATGCAATTCTCCTGCTGCCTGGGCAACGCTTAACGCTTTGCCTGGGTGCGATTATATGTTTCATATTTACATTAAAGATGTATGTAATACGTTATCTTGTCAAGTGCCGTTGTCACGAATTTCTTGCAGGTGCGCCGCCCTCGTTTTGGGAGTGCACCTGTGGCTCAGGCCGCGATGCTCAGAACTTCTGTGAAAGCATCAGGCCGTATGTCCGTGGCGGGCGATACTGGATCTCGATAAATCCTCCCGGATTGCCCCCCGTTGCGACAACCTTGGGCGCATGTTCATTGGTGAGGTTTTTGCCAAACAGGGCGATGCGGGTGGTATTGTTCTTCAGTGTCAGTCCAACGGTTCCGCCCAGATCGATGAACGATTTGGCGGGAATGGTCGCGCTGGGTTCAAAGGTATAGCCGCTGTTATAGGAGAAGTTCACATTGGCATCGAAGTCTCCCACGGTGGTAGGGGTATCGAAATATAGGGCACTGGAAAGTGTTGCCTTGGCGGTATAGGGCAGCGGTTTTCCACGCAGGTCCCCGACCGTGCGCGTAACACCTCCACCCTGATTGAATGGCACCGGAGTCACGATCGGTCCGTTCGGGTATTTAACAAATTTATGATCGAGCAGTTCCCCGTTCAATTCGAACCGGAAATTGTCCGAAAGCTTGACGTTCAGGCCAATGTCGATGCCCTTGATCTGGGCCTTTGCGGCATTGACCGTCGTCGCGGCAGGTCCATTGATGATGGTCACCTGGAGGTCTCTGTAGCGATAGAGGAAGGCCGCAACATTCAATGTTGCGCGGCTGTCGAACAGAGTGTTCTTCGTGCCGATTTCATACGCATCCAGATACTCCGGATTGGTCGGCTTGGCATTCGGTCCGCCGGGCGGGATGGAGTTGTACGCTCCCGCCTTGAAACCCCTGTTATACGACAGGTAGATCATGGAATTGTGAGAGAAATGGTGATCGATTCCCAGCCGCCAGGTAAATGTTCTGAATGTCTTGCTCGCGTTGGTAGGGTTTACGGTTGCAAGGACATGGGGGTTGAAATTGGGGCCAACTGGCGTCACCTGCGGGACGATCTCGATATCGCCGACGATCGAACGCTTGTCGATAGTGTAGCGCAGACCGCCCGTGACATTCGTGTCTCCCAGTGCCTCGATCGGAGCTGTAAATTGCCCGTAAAGCGCCGGAGACTGGATCTTCTGCTTCATGTTGAACTGCTGTTGAGTTGCGCCACCGCCCTGGTTCAGCCCGGTAACGAACAGGGGATCATACCGGACCTGTGCATTGAGATAATAAGCGCCGATAATCCAGTGTACAGGGCTGCCGGCATTGGATGCCAATTGGAATTCCTGCGAAAACTGTTGCTCAGGCTGCCACCAGCCGATGAAGGCCGCGTTGACCGGGATAGGGGTGGAGTTCCAGCCTTGTTCGATCTTGCTTTTACGAAAAGCCGTGAAGCTGCTGAAGGTCGACCACGAAAATACATGCTCATAGGTCAGGCTGACGCCCGCGGCCCACTGCCGGTAGAACGGATCCACGGCATGATCGATATCCCAATAGCCGCCCTCCTTCGGGAAATTATAGGGTCCGCCGAATAGCTTGCTCGAATCGTTGCCACCCCAGCCGACCGTCGTGCCCGGCAACGGGCGATAATTTTGTCCAGTGCTGGTCAGCTTGGAATAGTCGACCGCAAGGGTGAACGTATCGTCGTCGCTCGGCGTGAATAGAATTTTGGAACGAACGGTAAAACTTTCATCCTTGTTGATTTCGTGCCCCGTGGCCAAATTCTTGCCATAGCCTTGACCCTGGTGGCGGTAATATACCGCCAGATCGGCCGCGATAGTATCGCTGAGTCCGCCGGTCACATAACCACTGCCGACAATCGTCTCATAATTGTCGTACTTCAACGTCACTTTTCCGTTGAATTGATGGGAGGGTGTTTTGGTTTTGATATGGATGACACCGCCTGTCGCATTGCGACCGAAAAGCGTACCTTGGGGACCTTTCAGAACTTCGATCGATTCGATGCTGCTGAGATCCAGAAAACCGGCATTCATCGATGTGAGGTAGATATTGTCGATGTAGGTTGAAACGGAGTTCTCGTTGCCCGCCGCCGCTGTGGAGGTGCCAACACCGCGAATGAACGGACGGAAGCCGGATGCGGAATCATTGACATTGAGGCCGGGGACAAGGGTTTGCAAAGCCGTCGTGGTTTCCGCGCCTGCTCTTTCTATCGTACTCGGCGTCAACGCCTGAACGGAGACAGGGACATCCTGAAGACGTTGCGATCGCTTCTGCGCTGTCACGACGATTTCGGAATAATTATCCGGGTTGACTGCGGGCGTGTCCGCCGCTCCGCCAGCCGTCTGCGCCAAAGCCTGGGCGCTGGTTAAGAATGCAATGGCTGAAACTGTAGCTCCGAGCAATATAGACATGTCGCGTTGCATGATTTCCCCCTTCAATAGCTGATGATTCCTTGAATATTCCTTCGATCACAATGGATGTGGGCAGCGAACAATTAGTGGGACGCGATACGGTTAAGAAGCCGCCGCTTTGCACGGAAGTCACTTAAAATTGACCGCGCCTTGAGGCCGTGATTTACATTAAAAATATAGATTAATAATGTATCTAAATCTGTCAAGCGGTAATTCGCGTTATCGGCTACGGGCGATTGAACCCCAGACCAATTCTGATTTGACTCACCAACATGGGAGGAGGACCGAACATCGGCCCCATCCTATTCTGTGCCGCAGTACTCCGGCCGCCAGTTACGGCAGGATCGCCGACCCCCAGCGCGCGAGAACCGCCTGATTTTCCTCGATGCTCAAAGCGGTGGTTCGGGGATAGCTGCCGAGATGTTCGAAGGGGATGCAGGCATCGATAATCATCTTCGAGTTCGAGGTTCGGCCCACGTCCCGATCGGCCATAGAAATACGCGGATCGAGCGAGGAACTCCACGCATTGCGCACGATGTCCACATCCTCGCAGGGTTCAGCCCGTGTCGTCACCGCCCACATTACATCGGCCAGGTTGGAAGGATCGACATCCTCGTCCACCACAACGACCACACGCCCCATATAGCTATTAGCGGCAGCGATCAGGGCTGCACGCTTGGCATGTCCGGCATAACCCTGTTTGAGCGCAATGACCGTCATAAGCTGAGACACATGTTGCCAGACGCCGCAAATCCCAGTCACGCCGACTGATTCGAGATTGGACCACAGGCCCGCCGCCCGGAAGGGCAGGCCAAAATGGAACCTCGGCGGTTTCATCGGCGGAGAGCCCAACAGGATCGGATCGGTACGATGGTAGATGGCGGAGATTTCCATCACCGGCGCGGGGCGCTTGTCCGCGGCATAATATCCAGTGAATTCCCCAAACGGCCCTTCAGGCAGGCTTTCTGCTGGAAAGGGAAGAAGCATACCTTCCAGCACGATTTCGGCGCGTGCCGGAATCGGAAGACCTGTACGCGGCCCCATATGGATGGGCACCGGCGACTGCTTGATGCCGCCAGCGAAATCCAGCTCGCTTACCCCGTCCGGCAGATATTCGAAGCCCGCAATGAACAGCGCCGGGTCCTGACCGCAGACAACGGCCACAGGGCAACCTTCTCCCCGGTCCCAATATTGCCGCGCCATCATTGCGCCATGACGACCGGTGTGATCGAACTGGATCGTCACCCGGCGGGCATCATGCACTTGCACACGATAGATAGAGCTGTTGACCCAGCCCCGATCCAAATCGCGGGTCATGACCAGCGCTCCCGAACCAATATAGGGCCCGCCATCGGCCGGGTGCCATATCGGGCAGGGGAGTGTGCGGACGTCGAGACCTGTCCCCTCGATCACATTTTCGAGGAAGGGCACGTCATCGGTCACTTCGGGCGGTAGAAATTTGAGGTCGGCGCGGCGTGCCATCCAAGCACGCAGGGCGGACAGTGGCGGCAGGTCGGGATCGATTCCCAGCGCCAGCGCCGCACATTTCGTGCCGACCGTCGTGTTGGTCAGAATGCGGTTGCCCGGCCTTTGTCCTGGAATGGCGTCGAACAGCAGCGCCGGAGGACACGGCAACCCTGCCGCAACTTCGGTGATCGCACCAATTTCGTGATCCAACCGGGCGCCGCTCACCCGTTTTAGCTGACCCGCGGCATCAAGCAGATCAATAAACTCTCTGAGGTCGCGATAGGTTGGTTTCATGCCATAGTCTCCGTCATCACCATCGAACCGTTGCCCGGTCGAACCTTGATAATGGCACAGAACAATATATTATGTACATATCGTATATGTAAACTCGCCCGGCAGGGCCAATATCATTGTCGCGCATATGCAACAAATAACTTTTAAATCTAGTATTGTTTACATTATGAGATTGATCTAGGTATATCGTCGAATCGTTGCAGGGCTTTGCGCGTCTGCCGCAAATTATGGGTTCAGGAAACCGAAGGTAACGCCATGTCGCAGCTGTGTCGCCGACACATTCCGTCTATCTTGCGGCATCCGACCAGGGGTTTCAGATGTTCCATAGACAACCGAAACGGCGCACCCATCAGATACCGAAAGTTCTGACCCGGTGAGCGACGAAACCTGGCGGCGGCGGATGATAGTCGGCATCTCGGGTGCATCCGGAATCATCTTTGGCATAACAGCGCTGAAAATTCTGGGTTCGCTCGGCTACGAGACTCATCTCGTCATGTCCCGCTCCGCCCGGCAGGCTCTGGTCCATGAAGGTCCGTTCGACGCGCACCAGATCGAAGCGCTTGCCGGGGTGGTTCACCAATTCGGCGACATTGGCGCATCGATATCCAGCGGATCGTTCAGGACTCTGGGCATGTTGGTCGCGCCGTGCTCGATAAGGACCTTGTCGGAAATCGCCTATGGCACGACATCCAATCTTCTCACCCGTTCTGCCGACGTAATCCTGAAGGAGCGGAGGCGGCTGGTTCTTATGGTTCGCGAAACACCGCTTCATCTCGGGCACCTGAGGGCCATGACGATGGTGACGGAAGCAGGCGGCATAATTATGCCTCCGGTGCCGGCTTTCTATCCTCAGCCCGATACGCTCGAAGACATGGTCAATCACACGGTTGGACGCGCACTCGACCTGTTTGACATAGACAGTGCCAACTTCCCGCGATGGGGCGAATAATTCATGATTCAAACAAACACATCTATTGATAATGCGCAATACAGTACGATTTTTATGTTTGTTATGTATATAAATTGAGCATATGCTGCCGTTCGGCTTCTGGGGCTTGATTCGGTTTTAACAGGATAAGTGAGGCGGATTTTCCAGAGCATATGCGTCGCGCGAAACGATAGTAATCGTCAGGCTCGACAGATGTGTGATGGATGTCTTTTGCCTTTGTATGAACTGAGCAAACGGCCCGGCGTTTTAAACAAGCAGCGGAAAACATGCCGCACAATGATTTTGAATCACAACGAAAAGGGAGTGTATAAAATGAGGGAACAAAACCTGCATTATCGATTGCGCGCCAGCCTGATCGCCATGACGATCTGCGGATTGGCGAACACGGCCCATGCCCAGGAGCAGCAAAGCGCCGACACCTCGGTCAGCGAGATCGTCGTGACCGCCCAAAAAAGGGAAGAGCGCCTCGCCACAGTGCCTTTGCCGGTGGCGGTCGTTCAGGCGTCTAATTTGGCGTCGCGCAGCCAGTTCCGCATTCAGGATTATTATCTCACGGTTCCTGGCCTGTCCTACACTGCCAACCAACTCGGGGGCGCGGCGACGATCTCGATCCGCGGCCTCGCCAGCAGCGACTTTTCGGCGCCGACCGTCGGGATTACGGTTGACGATATGCCGTTTGGCTCGTCCACTTTGCTGGGCGGCGGCTTCCTGGTGCCAGACCTCGATCCCTCCGATCTCGCGCGGATCGAAGTTTTGCGCGGTCCGCAAGGCACGCTTTACGGTGCCAGCAGCATCGGTGGTCTGCTCAAATATGTGACGCAGGACCCTTCGACCAAGGAAATGTCCGGTCGGTTGTCCGCAGGCATCATCGGCGTTTCCGACAGTAGTGACGTAGGCTATAATTTCGGCGGGTCGGTGAACGTTCCGCTGAACGAGCAGTTTGCGATCCGCGCGAGCGGCTTCGCACGGTTCGAGCCGGGATATATCGACAATCTCGGCTATGCCAGCAACAGCCCGATCGAACGCGACGTGAATGGCACCAAGGTAAAGGGTGGCCATCTCTCGGCACTGTGGCGTCCAGAAGAGACGCTTTCGGTAAAATTGAATGGCTTCATGCAGTCCAATCGCATCCACGGTTCACCCTATGTACGTTTCGCGCCGGACACCGGCGCGCTGCAACAGCGCTTCCTCCCCCGCACGGGCTATACCAATCGCGATTTCTCCGCTGTTGCCGCCACCATCACCAAGTCGTTCGGCGATATCGATTTGACCTCCGTCACCGGATACAGCGTCGCGAAATTGTTCGATTCCTATGACGTAACCGAACCCACCGGACCGTTCACGTCCACAGCTTTCCCTCAGGAACCCGTCGGCTACACAGACAATATCGATAAGACCAAGACACGGAAATTCACGCAGGAACTGCGCGTCACAGTGCCGATTGGAGAAAAGTTCGACTGGCTGCTCGGCGGTTTCTACACCAAAGAAAAAACCGGCTGGGTGCAGGACTGGTGGGCAACCGATGTCGATAACAACCGGATCGGAAATTTCGTCAACTTTAATTTCGGAAGCACCTTCCGGGAAGCGGCGGCCTTCACCAATCTGACGTATCGTTTCACCGACACATTCGATATTCAGGCCGGTGCACGTCAATCCTTCATCAAGACGACCTTCTTCGAAACTGACACGGGACCATTCGTTTCGCTTTTCGAAACAGCAGATCCCATTACATTTGCACCCGGTCCCAACGTTCTGGTCTTTCCCAACAGTGTCCTGACCGAGCGGGCGTTCACCTATGCGGTATCGCCCCGTCTCAAGCTGAACCGGGACCTCATGATCTATGCCCGGTTCTCGTCAGGCTATCGTCCGGGCGGAGTCAATTCCTCCGCCTCGCTCGACGGCTCCAATCCGACCTACCAGCATGACAGCACAAAGAACTATGAGGTGGGCGTCAAGGCGACCATATTGGACGGGCGACTGTTCCTCGATGGCTCGCTCTATCGGATCGATTGGAGTCAGGTCCAGGTCCAGGTCAATAACGCTGCCGGTCTGAGCTTCTTCTCCAATGGCGGCAGCGCGCGCAGCCAAGGCGTGGAACTGTCGTTGCAGGCGAAATTGGCCAAGGGCCTCTCCCTGTCCGGCTGGGTCGCCTATAACGAGGCCAAGCTGGTGGAGGATTTCCCCTCCAACGGTCTCGTTAGCGGCAATAAGGGCGACCGGTTGCCATTTTCGAGCAAGTTTTCGACGAGCATCAACGCGGACTATTCCTTCCCGATTGGCGCGACCACGGGTTCGGTGGGGATCGCCTATAGCTATGTTGGAAAGCGCCTGGGCAATTTCTTGGCTGCCGGCACCGCGCGTCAGATCTTTCGGTCCTATGACAAGCTGGATCTGAATGCAGGAATCGAGTTCTCCGGCATCAAGCTTGCCGCCTTTGTCAATAATGTCACAAACGAACGTGGTATTATCGGTGGCGGCGTCGGCACCCTGATATCGCAGTCCGCGTTCAATCTGATCCAGCCACGAACCTATGGACTAAGCCTTTCAAAGGAGTTCTGATCGACTCCGATCGACGGATGATTTGGGGGGGGCATGTGCTGCGGGGCCAACAGCTTGGCAGCACCAAAACTCCCCGGATCGTCCGGTCGGTCACACCATCATTTTTGTCTCGTTTCCAGAGCGAGACATGCCGGTCAAGGAGTATAAGGAATGTGGAAACGGTACGCGCTGATCCCCCTGGTGCTGTTAGCAACGACAGCCTGCGCTGCTGCGGCATCGAATAAACCGCAAACTGCCTCCACTGCTTCCAAACCGGCGCAGCCCGTAAAGACAGCAAGCACAACCGCCGAGCGGCCGGATTTTTCCGGCATTTGGGATCGTTTTCCCGACCCCTATGAGGGCGGACTGGATTACCCAGCCCCTCCCGGTGGACCGCCTCCGCTGCTTGAACCTTATCTCAGCCAGTATAATGCCACGATCAAGAAGCGCGACGAAACGCTAAAGCGTGGCGAGCTTGTGGACGATCCCAGCACGCGCTGCCTGCCGGAGGGTATGCCGACCATTATGGGCGGAATCTACGCGATCGAATTCGTCCAGTCGCCCAAGCAGGTCGTGGTTCTGGCAGAGTTCCTCACCCAGACCCGGCGCATTTATATCGATGAGGCGATGCCTCCTGTTGACGAGATTTTCCCCAGCTACAACGGCTATTCGGTCGCCCACTGGGAAGGAGACACGCTGGCCGTGGAAACTCGCGGCGTACGGGATAGCGTGCCCTTTCTGAGCATGCCCCACTCGGCCGACATGGTATTGACCGAGCGCATCCGATTGACCGCGCCAGATCGGCTGGAAGACCAGATCACGATCACTGACCCCAAGGTCTTCGCAAAGCCTTATACCTTCATTTTCGGCTATCAGCGCCTCGAAAAATATAAAATCCAGGAAAATATCTGCGACAATAATCGCTACACGCTCAACAAGGCTGGCGAACCGGTTTTGGATACAGACACGCAGAAATCGTCGGGCAGCAACTGATGCTGCGGCATTCGCGTGGTCGAATGGGAGATCAAGTGATGAGTGCACGAACTCTGGCGATGCTTGCCGTTGCTGTCGGGGCTCTGGCGTCGAACATGGGCATGGCCCAGCAAGCCGACACTCGGCCCCAAACGGCTGAGCCACCGTCCGTTCGCATCGACGAAAAGGGGACGGTCCACATCCCCGAGGTCAAGGTGCCTTTGTCCCCCTATATGAGCGAGGCAGCCCGCAAGTCGTTCATCGAGTCGGTGGGCGGCCCGGCCAACCCGGCTTGGTCAACCGTCGATGCGCCGATAGAATTGTTACGCAAGCTGTCGGAGGGCCCTGCGTTGATGGGCGTCGATTATGCGCGCAAGGAATTCCCGGTTGACATTCAGGAGCAGGTGATTGGCGGCGTACCAACGCGCGTGATCACTCCGAAGAAGGGTGTTGCTCACGCGAACCGCAACCGGGTGCTAATCGAACTTCACGGTGGCGGATTTTTCACAGGGGCCGATGGTCAGGCGCAGCTCGATGCAATCCCGGTCGCTGTGGTCGGCGGATACAAGGTGGTCGCTGTCAAATATCGCCAGGGACCGGAATACCGCTTTCCGGCGGCAACGGAAGATGTCGCAGCGGTTTACCGCGCGCTGCTGAAGCAATATAAACCCGCGAATATCGGCATTTACGGTTGCTCGACGGGCGGAAGTCTGACTGCGATGGCGGTCGCCTGGTTCCAGAAGGAACATCTGCCGCGCCCCGGCGCTATCGGTATTTTTAGCGGCGGCGCTTATGCTGGATTTGAGAACCTGCCCGATTCGCCGGGAGCTTGGGGCGGAGACAGCCGGTACACTGCGCCACCGCTCGTCGGAGAACCTTTATGGCCGATCGATCCTACCAAGGTATCGTTGCCAGCGGCGACCGAAGCCTATCTCAAGGGGGCTGATCTTACCAGTCCGCTCGCTTCCCCGGCCATGCATCCCGATGTGCTGGCCAAGTTTCCGCCAACCCTGGTGTTGAGTGGGACCAGAAGTTTCGGGATGAGCGCGGCGGTTCAGACGCATCGTGAGCTGGTGAAAGCGGGCGCTGACGCAGAACTGCATCTGTGGGACGGGCAGGGCCACTGCTTCTATTATGACTTTAGCCTGCCTGAATCCAAGGAAGCCTTTGCCACTATCTCCGGCTTTTTCGACAAGAAGCTGGGGCGCTGAGGCAAGGCGATGTCCCTGACCCGGCGCGACCTCCTGCGACAGACATCCTGTGCCAGCCTGCTGGCATCGTTCACCTTTTCAGCGGCCTGTGCACGTTTGCCCGGCACGAGCGGTAAACAAAGCCCTTACCCGGTCGCAGCGCGGCGGCGAGAGGATATGATCCTGCGGCTCGGAGGGCTGGGCGATGGATATAAAATGACATGGGCCGCCGACGATCGCCATTATTTCGGCGTCAACGACGGCTCCGGCTGGCTTCAGCCGCCACGGAAATTCTACAACAGCCATATGTGGAGTGTCAGCGGTGGCCCGGCAGACGCCAAGTTCGCGGACGTAGCGGGCTATCCCGACCTCGACAAGATGACCCGCCCGGATGATGCCTCAAGCTATTATGGTCATGGCACGTTAGCGGTGGATGGAAAGCTCTACCAGTTTCTAAGCACGCTCGATCGCCGCACCGAAACGCCCCGGCACTGGACGGGAGCGAAACTGATTCAGTCTGCCGATATGGGCCGGACCTGGAAGAATCAGGATAACTCTGCGCCTGTCATCTGGGAGGACTGGGCCGAGCAGAAGCGGGGCCTCGCCTTTTATGACGAGCCGCAGGGCGCATTCTCGCTCATCTCCGTGCTGCAAATGGGGCGCGATTATGTGCTCAACCGCGACGGCTATGTCTATCTCTATTCGCCAAACGGCAGCGTCGATGGCCAGATGAACGAGCTGGTCATGGCCCGCGTGCCGAAAGGGCGGATCACGGACCGCGCTGCCTACAGCTTTTACGCGGGAGAGCTGGCAGGCGTTCCTCAGTGGAACCGCGACATCGCTGCGCGCCAGCCTGTACATCGCTTCCCGCGCGGTTGGGTCAACAGCACCAACCTGTTCGAAGGGGATCTGGTCGTAGAGGCGTGGCTACCCAGCGTGACCTTTGTCGATGCACTGGGCCTCTACCTTATGGCGGCGAGCGGCACCGGCTGCGCGCCGGACGGAACCGAGTTCGGCAAGCCAAGCTATCTGGGGCTGTGGGCGGCCACGACACCCTGGGGCCCCTGGACCCAGTTCCATGAGGAAACCGCATGGACACCTGCCTACGATGGGGCCGCACGCGCCTATGCCCCGCAGATTGTCCCCGGTTGGGTAGCGAAGGATGGCAAGTCGTTCTGGCTGGCCTGGGCCGACCTTCAGGGTATGCGCGATTTTACGCGCGACCGCTCGCTGCTGGGCGCCGAGTTGCAAAAGGCCAAGGACGTGCACGAACGCACCGCCGTGATCGCCGATTTCCATCGTCGCAAACTGCCCTATTACGCGTTGAACACCCAGCGTGTGGATCTCGTTCTTCAGGATTCCGTCAGATGAAAATGATGATACTCGCAGCGGGGTTGATAGCCATCGCCGCGCCTGTTCAGGCCACCAGTCCGTTTGACGGGGTATGGATATGGGACGCCGCTTCCACCGAGCTTTCGTCTAAGCCGGATGTGTATCAACTTGGCTCGGATCACTTTCGTTGCGCCAGTTGCCCTTCACCCTATGAGCTTCCAGCCGATGGAAAGCCCTATCCGGTTGTGGGACAAAGTGTCTTCGACGCGGCGGCCGTTACTGTGGAAAGTCCGCAACGCGTTCGCCTGACGACCACCAAAGGTGGCAAGTCCGCGATGCAGATCATTTTCACTCTCGCGCCCGGAAATATGGAACTCTCGACCGATATTTCCGATCTGTCATCGGGCACGGCGGTTACTTCGCGCGTGATATCACAGCGTGTGGCAAACGCTGTCGTCGGCGAACATGCCTTATCAGGGTCGTGGCGCCAGACCCGAATCGAGGCAGCCTCGGAAAGCGCAACGACGGTTCGCCTGAAGGTCACCCGAACCAGCGTTGCTTTCAGCGATCCCAGCGGCTTTCAGTATGATGCCCGGTTCGACGGCAGGGACTATCCGGTCAGCGGCGTGGCGGTTGGCCGCACCGTGAGAGTCCGCCGAACGAGCGACAGCAGCTTCGAAGAAACGCAGAAACAGGATGGCAAAATCGTCAGCGTCATAAGTCTGACGGTCGATCCAAATCGAAAGACCGCCCGCTACGTCTTTCAGGATAGGGTTGAGGGTGTGACCACGCGAGGTACGCTTAACAAACAGCAGCCCGATCCGGTCGGCAAGACAACGAAAGCAAGGGAGGAACTCGCACCGTGACATGCTTCAAATGCACCCTGTCCACACTCGCTCTGGTGGCTGCGATGACGATGCCGCTGCGGGCCCAAACTGCACCGGTTACGGTCGATTCCTCCGGCACCGTTACTGTCAAGGAACTAGCCGTTCCCCTGTCGAGCAATATGAGCGAGGAGGCGCGTAAGGCTTTTCTTGATATGGCTCAAAAGCCGTTTCAGCCGGAATGGATGAATCCTGACTCGCAGATCGATATATTGCGCGCCCTTGATGAAGCAGATCTAAAGCCGGTGGTCGCCAAGGCGCGCGCCCGTTATGATGTGAAAATCGTCGATCGGCAGATCGGGAATGTTTCAACGCGGGAGGTCACTCCTGCAGCAGGCGTGACTGGTTCAAAACGCAAGCGTGTCTTGATAGAACTCCACGGCGGCGGATTTTTCACAGGCGCGGGCGGGCAGGCGCTGCTCGAATCCGTGCCCCTCGCAGCGCTTGGCGGATACAAGATCATTGCCGTCGATTATCGTCAGGGGCCGGAGCATCGCTATCCCGCGGCCACTGACGACGTCCTCACCGTGTATCGCGCCTTGTTGCGCGAATATGCGCCGCGCGACATCGGCATTTACGGCTGCTCGGCTGGCGGAAGCCTGACAGCTATGGCGATTGCCACTATAGCGCAGCAGGGCCTGCCTCGACCGGGTGCGATCGGTATCCTTAGTGCTTCGGCGTTCGCCGGGTTCCTCGAACCGCCCGCAGCCGTGGGGGCATGGGGCGGAGATAGCCGGTTTACCGCGCCTGTGCTTGGCGGAGAACCACCTCAGTCTCTTGGCAACGAACCTCCGCCCTTTCCCAAGGTTGCCCTGCGCTATCTTGAAGGGGTCGATCTTTCTGGGCCACTCGTGTCGCCCGGCAACCATCCCGACGTTCTCGCCAAGTTTCCACCGACGTTGGTGCTGACCGGCACGCGGGGCTTCGATATGAGCGCCGCCATCCAGACTCATCGTAATCTCTTGAAAGCCGGTGCGACCGCGCAGCTCAACATATGGGACGGAATGGGCCATTGCTTCTTTTCGGACCCGGATCTACCGGAATCGAAGGAAGCCTTCACAGTGATGGCGAAATTCTTCGATCGCTGGCTGACTCACTGACCCGATGCTCCAAGGCATCGGTGTTGCTTGAGCAGAGCCAGCACGGTAAAAGAGCGTACCGCCAGCGTGATCGAGGGACATCCCGATCCAAGCGCGAGGGCAGTCAGATGGCGTTATCTAACGATTAAGAAATCTCGGCGAAGCAAAAATAGGTGAAACGCCTGGTTTGATTCAATCAAATCGCAAGCTGCGCTAGAATTTGGCTTTGGATCCGCGAGATTCGCGCGCCAGTACCGCCGCCACCTTGAGCGCATGGGAATAGGCTTCCGCAGAGTTTGCAACGATCTTGTTGGCAACGATGTGGGTGCTGATCAGACTTTTGGCGCTGACATTCTGGAATAGGATGTCGTTCGTTTCCCGTACGACCGGGCTGATCCGCCCTACCTTTTCCTCTCCCTTGGGTGTCAATGTGACCCGAATGCTCCGGCGGTCCTCTTCGTTGCGGCGCTTCGCAAGCAGACCTTTGGTTTCGAGCCGACCGATTTCCGTAGTTACATGCGTCGGCGCCATGGAGAGATGTTCAGCAAGAGCCTTAATCGTGACGCCATGCTCATGTTGTTGCGACGCCACGCCCATGAGCACCGCAAATTGCGATGGCGTGAGGTGTAGTACCCGCGCAAAAATGCTTCTGCACGCCAGCAGTTTTTCAACGCTGAGTGCCAGAGAATAGATAGCCTCACGAAACAGGCTATCTGTTCCATCTGCCAGAAATTCCGGACGTGAAGTAGTCGGCTGAGGATTAAACCAATTCATCCATCACTCTCTTGTATATCGACCCAGCAGATTGGAACCCGCCCCTTTAGCGATCATAGCACCAAAAAACGGGGTGTGGTGTGGAAAGTGGATGGGAGAACGACTTCTTTGGAATATCCGCGCACGCATGAATATCCTACCCTGATACGCTCAGGTGCCGAACTCGGTCACCATCACCTGATCGAACTGTTGGATGAGATAGTCGATATCTGTGCGGGTGACGGGGAGCGGGGGTCGGACCTTGAGCGCTGCGTTGCCGCGCCCTGCGCCGCCGATCAGCACGCCTGCCCGGCGCATACCGTTGACGATGCGCGCGGCGATTTCGCCCGAAGGCGTTTGCACCCCCTGGAACAGCCCGGCGCCGCGAACGGCCGTGAGAACCTCATGCCGCCTCGCAAGATCGCGCAGTCCCTGCTGGAGATAGGCCCCGACATTGGCTGCATTCTCGATCAGCCCCTCGTTCTCGATCACATCCATCGTTGCGAGCGCCGCGGCGCACGAGACACTGCTGCCGCCGAAGGTGTTGAAGTAACGCTGGTGGCGGGTGAAGTCTTCGGCGATGGCGCGCGTCGTGACGAGCGCGGCCACCGGATGACCATTGCCCATCGGCTTGCCCATCGTGACGAAGTCGGGAACGATGCCGTGGCGTGCAAAGCCCCACATGCCCGCGCCCGTGCGGCCGAAGCCGGGCTGGACCTCGTCGGCGATGACCAACCCGCCCGCGCGGTGCATCTCATCGACCGCGCCCTTGAGGAACCCTGCCGGATCGGACACCGCGCCATCGCTGCCAAAGATCGTATCGACCAGCAGCGCGGCGGGCTTCACCCCGGCCGCGCCCATACGGTCGAGCGCATCGCGCACGAGCGCAGTGAACTCCGCCGGATCCGCCATTTCGAGCGGCAGGCGCAGGGTGAACACATCGGGACCGAGCGGCAGGCCGGTGATCGGCGACATGCCCTGCAACAGATCGGACGTGCCATGATACGCGCAATCGGTCACGATCACCCCGGTGCCGCCAGTGACCATCCGGCTGATGCGGATCGCCAGATCATTGGCTTCGCTGCCCGAATTGGTGAGGATGACCGAGCCGAGACCGGACGGCATCGTGCCCAGCAGGCGCTCGGCCAGCCGCACGGGAAGTTCGGTCAGATAGCGGGTATGGGTATTGAGGGTCGCGGCCTGCTTCGAGACCTGTTCGACAATATAGGGATGGCAGTGCCCCGCCACCGGCACATTGTTATAGGCATCGAGATAGCGCCGGCCATCGGCATCATAAAGCCACACACCCGCGCCCCGAACCACATGCAACGGCTCCTCGTAAAATAAACGATAGCTCGGTGACAATACACGATCACGCCGCGCGAAAAGGGATTCGTCAGTTTGGCGCTCGTTCATCGTTGTCTCCATTATCGGCTTTTAACATCGTCTATGCCTGCGACCAGATATTTTGCAAATTCGACCCGCTCTTCAAAATAAGAAGGGCCAAAGGCGGCAAAATGGTCGCCCGCCGGATTGCGGGTGCGATGCCATGATGTCATCACCACATTCTGAACGATCCGGGCCGCGACCATCGCGGGTAGCAGCGCCGTGTCCTCTGCGGATAGCGGATTGATCGCCTCATATGCCGCGACGAATTCATTCATGGCCTGCCGCGCAGTGTCGAGCGTGGTGATCTGGCCGATGACGCCGACCGCCACGTCCGCGATCCGCGCCGTATGCAGCGCATCCCCGAAATCGATAATGCCGATCACCCGCGAAGGGTCAACCGTATCGACTATGATGTTCCGGGCGTTAAAATCATTGTGGACGAACTGCAGCGGAACGAGCGCCAGACGAGGCGCGACGTCCCGATCGAACAAATCCAGGAAGCTGTGCACGAACCCGGCGAAGGGAAGGTCGTCAATCTGCGGCAGCAACGTCCGAAGGCGGGGCACCTGTCGCAAATCCCAGATCAGATCGCGGTGCATCGCGGGATGGTGGAATTGTGCCAGCGCACGCGCCAGACCGGCCAGCAGGCCCCCGCATTGGCGAGCCTGCAACAATGTACGCTCGACGGCGAACAGCGGCGTTCCGGGAAGGTAGCTGTAAGCGATTGCCCAGCGCGCATGATCCGCTTGATCGCGGAATGATATGATAGCGGCGCCCTGCTGATCCGGCCGTAGCCGGGGCACCGGCAGAGCAGGAGCCGCCTCGGCCAGAAAAGCAAGGATCGCGGCCAGCAGACCCGGTTCATCCGCATGAGTCGACAATCCGAAAACCTTGAATATGATCGCGTCGGAAGGACGTGCGCCCTCTGGCATCACATGGAAATTGCAATCGCGCTCAGCGGTCAACCGATCTATCGCGCCCACAATACCATAGTGCCGTCCCAACAACTGCGCGGCGATATCCTCGCCGATCGAGGAATGGAATGTAGGGTTGATCATTATATCGAGTGTCGCATCATGACCCGCCAGGCCAGGACTGTCCATTTCCTTGGCACCGCTTCATGGCACGCGCCCTCCTGGACAAGATACCGACGCTCATTCAAACGCCGCGCAGGATTGTAGAATGTTCGCCCAGCACTGGCGGCGCCCCAACTTCGCTACGCACACCATTGATCCGCAACGGATTGCGGATGCCGATGATGCGGCCTTCTGTTTCATGCTCGACTTCGGCGAACGTGCCGAGATGCCGCACCTGCGGATCAGCGATCACATCGGCAATCGAGTGAACCGGAGCAAAGGGAATGTCATGGTCGGCAAAGGCGCGCTCCCAATGGGCGCGCGGATGCTTGACGATTACCGCGCCGAGCAGTGGCGCCAGAAGGCCATAGTTACGGATCCGGTCAAGCGGACTTTGAAAACGCGAATCCTCGCCAATCGTCGTGCGCAGGTCCATAGCATCGAGCAGACCGAACCAGAATTTTTCGGGCACCGAAAGATGTACCGCGATCGCCTCTCCATCCGCGCAGGTCCACGCAAAGGACTGCGATGTGGCAACCCGGGAGACAGGCTCATATTCAACGCCGAGGCGGGAGAAGTAGGCAAAGGCATCGGGCACGAAAGCTATCGCGCTTTCCAACATATTGAGTTCGACCCGTTGCCCCAGGCCGGTTCGCTCTCTCGCATGCAACGCCGCAAGGATTCCTCCAAACGCATAGACTCCGGTCGCGTTATCGGCGAGCGTCGGCCCATAAACCTGCGGCTGATCACGATCGAGATACATATGAAGGATGCCCGACAAGGCGATGCCGACCGTGTCATAAGCAGGGCGCATGGCATATGGGCCGTCGGTTCCAAAGCCGGTGATCGAACAGTGGATCAGGCGGGGATTGGCCTGCTGAAGACACTGCTGGGTGAGGCCCAGCCGGTCCATCACGCCGGGGCGAAAATTATCCACCAAAACATCCGCGTCGGCCAGAAGCCGGAGCACATCATCATGCCCTTGCGGTGAGGTAAGGTCGATCTGTAC
>JBDTLS010000001.1:0-39108 GCA_039934655.1 Sphingobium sp. | reverse complement strand
AGCGGCTTTGTGCAGATCCGCTGGCCCGCATCGTCCTGCTGATGGGCGAGGCAACTTTCCACCAAGTGCACGGTGGCGTTGCCACGAATGCCCTTCAATCACCGTGGGATCGATTCCACGACGAATATGTTGCCATTAGGGGCAAACCCTATTCATCCCCGCACGTGGAACCGCGGCTCGTCGGTTGTGCATCGCCAGCCAGCCTGCCCTCCCTACGGCAGTCGCTAGACCGATTGACGGGCAAGCACGGCCCCCAGCAGCAATCGGTCGCGATGCCAGTGCTGACGGAAAGCGGCGCCCGCGATTTCTCGACCAACATGCCGAGCGAGGTGCTCGACGAAATCCAGGGCGGGGTAATGCGTTCCGTCTATCGAGGGGTAAAATTCCTCAAGAGCCCCTTGGATATAGGGCTTTACTTGCAGTTGCTGTCGAAATTGCGCCCTCGAACGATCATCGAGATTGGATGCCGATTCGGTGGGTCAGCCCTGTGGTTTGCCGATATGATGGCCGCCCATGGTGTCATGCCACGGGTGATCACCGTCGATCTGGAGCCGCAGGTACTGTACGAAGACCCGCGAATCCGAGTACTTGTCGGCGACGCCGGAAACTTGGCCGCCTGCCTGCCCACCGACTTGCTCGCCTCCCTTCCACGGCCTTGGCTTGTTGTTGAGGACAGCAGCCATTTCTACGACCATTCGCTCGCCGTACTCGAATTTTTCCATCCTTTGTTGCAAGCGGGCGACTACATCATTGTAGAGGATGGCGTCGTGGCCAACCTCCCCGGCGAGCACTATGTTCAGTATGAGAATGGTCCCAACCGTGCCGTTGCCGATTTCCTGGCGCGCGAGGGTGCGCAATATCAGCTGGATATGGAACTTTGCGACTTCTACGGGCGCAACGCTACCTACAATCCCAACGGCTGGCTGCGACGGCTTTAACCCCGCACGACGAGACCTTCTTTAAGGGAGGCGCATGGGCGCAATTCATACCTGAGTTCGCTCGTTCGCCGCATATTACCTACCTAGATGGTCTGATCTGGGTCCACGACATCGCGCACCTAAGGGTATCATTGCGTTCTGCGACTTCGGCATCGAAAACCTCAAGGGACTTATCGCCATTCATCGCGACCGATAGGATCCACCCCAATCGCGGCCTCACCGGATGGATATGTATAGCGGCACCAGCCGCGATCGGAGGCTCGCGCGTTCTGGACACGCAGGGTGACCCGCAGGTGACAAGAACGAATTTCAACGGATTCAGCGGACAATCTGATTGCCTCAGCCTGCGAGATAGCCGGTCGGGTGTTCCGTCAGCAGGGCATCCGCTTGGGCACGCCCCGGCTTGGTCATCGCTGCCAATGCTTGCCAGAATTGCGGATGGTGTGTTTCGTCCGTGCCATCGGTGAAGGAAAGATCCTCAAAACCGATCCGCCGGGCCCAATAGCGTATCCAGTCGCGGTGCAGGAAGACATCTAGCGTATCCGACCAGCCGTGTTTACGAAAACGGCCGAGCCGGCTTTCGAATACCCCATGATGCTTGGCATCTTCAAGTTCAAGAAAAGAGAAGATCAGGCGGCCGCCGGGCTTCAGGGCGCGGAAAGTATCTTCCATGTAGAGAAAGCATTCTTCTGGATAAAGATGCGTAAAAACCGACCAATGAAAAACCATATCCAGCGAGGCATCAGGTGCTGCGATGGTTAGCTTGCGATGTACGACCGCATCGTAGTCGGGGCATTTGGATTTCAAATATTGGACCAGCGGTTTGACGATGTCGGCGCCCTTGTAGAATCCCTGCCAACCTGATCGCCGAAGTGCCATCGCGGTGCGTCCCGAGCCGCAGCCAAGATCGTAGATCGACATTCCGTCCCGCAGGCCGTGATGTCGCAGCACCGCAACGTGACCGTCGCCCTGGCGCTCAAATTCAAGCAGCGACAACGCACCAATCGACGCGATCATCGCCATGTCATAATCGCCGGGATACTGCCGCCGAAAACGCGCTACCAGCGCGTTGTACGAGCGCACCGAATGGGCGCGATTCGCTCGCGCGAGGAGATGTTGGATCAGACTGGCCATGCGCGCCTCTACGTAGTGTCTCAATGGCTTGCCTGACCCGCGGTCGCAGCGTCAAGCGGACCAGGCCGCAAACTCATGAGCTGGCTTGAGATTTGTGGTTCCGCATGATTCGGGCTCTCCATTCGGGGAGGCGTGATGGCGCCGCGACGTTACTACCACGCACCGGGAATGGTCGATCATTCAGCCGTTGCTAAATTTCTCTTAAGTATATGGGGCCGTCCATGTCGAACACAGAAGGCTGGCATAGGCCCATTTCGTAAGATGACCATCTTGTACCAAGTCCGTGAGCGCTGCCTCATGCGGGGTTCCCAAAGAGGCTGATGTTGGATTCAATGGTCGCGAGCCGAAGGGACGTTTGCGATGGCATCGGCGGTGGACCTTCGAGCTGATTTACGAGGGCGAGGATGCGTGCATTGGCGCGATCGAGCCATGACGCCAGCCAGGTCGGTCGACTGCTGGCGCTCGCGACAATTTTACGAGGGCGGGACACACAGCAAGGCGGCGCAGCATGGCGGCGTTTGTGTTGACGGTTAGCACTTGTTTGCTGCGGTTCAACGTCGCTGGTCCTGGAGGGCTAGTCGACCTGCCGGCCCCTGATAGCGCACCGCTGCTCAAATGACGCGCAGCGCCGGGCCTTGGCGCGGATCGTCGAGAGCAGTCCTATCCTGGCATCGCACGGTGTTGCGCGCTGGCGATTGATCAATCTGGCGCGGTGTGCGTGGGACGAGCTCGCTATCAAGGCAGCAAGCAGACGATAGCCGGGACTGCGCGCCATCGGCTATCGCGAGTTGTCGGCGCGGCCACGCCATCCTGCACAGGATGATGAGGCCATCCCGACGTTTTTAAAAAACTTCTCCGCCCACGTGGCGGCGATCCGGGTAACGCTCCCATGCGGCAGGACGAGGCAATGTCGGCCAGAAGAACGGGATCACGCACCGCCGGGTGCGTCGTAGAACCCGGCCTTCAGCGCCAAAGGACCGGCGCACGGCATCGGCTTATATCTATAGGGCGATCTCTACGGCCGAGGGCAAGGGTGCGGCGCTTGCGCCGCCGCGCTGTAACACGCAAGGGATGGCCCAACATCTGGCGGAAATCTCCGCCGCCGTAGCGCTGGGCGCGCACGTCACACTGCTCCTCGATCAGGGGGAATGGCATGGTTCGGGCGGGCTGCCGTAACCGCCAGCATCACCTTGCTAGCGCTGCCGTCGAAATGCCCAAAACGCAATCCAGTTGGAAAATCTGGCAGGTCATGCGCGAAACTGGCTCTCGAGCAGGATCTTCAAATCCTACGCCGACATCATCGACTACTGCTGCTTCGCATGAAACCGCCTTGTAGATCAGCCGTAGCGCATCATGTCTATCGGACTGCGATCATGAGCGCATGAGTCACGATCATGGGACTTGGTATAAGCCAAGGTGGCCAATCAATCCAAACCCGTGCTTCTGCCTTCCAACATGCCATGCGAAATGAAATGCTGCAGCGCGTCCACCCGCGCTTCCGCGACGTCAGGATAGCGCTCGAGATAGGCATCGGCGTTGAAGAGTCCCTTGCGCCGTAGCGCGCGAAGCGCCCGCCTGTGCCGCCAGCCTGGCGGCATGATCAAATGCCAGCGCCGCGCGCTACCCAAGACTATTTGGTTAACAGATCTAAGCCACTCAATCCGCGGCGTATTTTTCTGCGCAATGGCTTCCTGGTCGCTTACCGCAGCAATGCGCGACGCCAATTGCTGGTCAGTTATAATTAGCTGCCTGCGAACCAGCCAATGCGATGTTGGCCGACGCATTTTCTTGACGCACGATGCTGATTTCGCCTTGCAGTTCATCGACAATTTTTTAATTTTGTTGGCGACCTCATTCTCTCGCGAGCTCAAGGGGCCAGTCAGGTCTGCGACTTGTGCAATTTGCGCGTCAATCCGCTGCTCGGACTGCGCAATCTGATTTTCTCTCGAAGCCGAGACTGTCGTTCCGCGTCTTTGGCGAGTTGATCGAACTCAGACTGCATGTCGGTTTTCGCAAGGCGCACCGCTTCCAGTTCGGACCACGCTTGGGCGATCTCCTCCTCACGCTGACGCAGGGTGCTCTCGACATCCGCCAGGCGATGAGCGAACGCGTTTCGTTCGGCGGCCAACTCCTTAAATCTGGCAGCATCAGCATCGAGTTGCGCGGTTTTTTCACCAAGTAGCACTTCGCTGTGCTCAAGCCTTTCGCCGAGCGACCGTTCCACGTCGGACAGACGAGTGATTTCGATCTCTGCAGTAGCGATTTTCGTCACCAGCTCGTCAAAATCGTTCAAGGCATCGCTTTTCTGTCGCAACTCGTCGGCCAGGAGTGCCTCCCGCGCTTTGGTCACGCCGAGCTCTTGTCGAATACCCTCCAGCTCCGCTTCAGCCGCGCCGGCGCGTGCTTCGGCATCGCCCAATAGCTGCTCAAGCTCTGCGCGCCGGCGACTTCCCTTTCCTGCCACACCCGACCGGGTTCCGGGAAGAAGGAGGTGCGCGAATGCAGCAGAGGCCGAATCGAACTCGCTTCTGATTGAATCGAGGATACGCATGTCGGATACTGTTTCACCAGAATTGCTCCAGCGATCGGCGATGTCATAGCCCTTAGATATCCAATGTGAGATCTGGTGGCCCGCCAGGCTTGGCGAACTGACATAGTGACGATGGTCCTTCTTGAGAAAGGTTGAAATCTCAACTCCGGCCGCCGCGGAAACCCGCGGCCAGCATATTCCCAGCGCAGCTTTCATGCGATCGATCAGCATGGGCCAATCGTTCAGCAGCTGGTCGTACGTGCAGAAGATCCGACTTAACCCCCGACTGGCAATTTCGGCATCGAGGAAATGGCGAAGCCAAAGCAGATGTCCGTATCCAACGTCCATCAAATCGCGATCGTTCAGTGAATTTCCGACCTCGATCGGATTGCGCACGGGCAGCACGACTGCTGTCTCCACCCCTTCCGCGGCAAAGATTTCCAGCCACAAGTTCGCGATGCGACAAATCCGTGGATCCTTGAGGACGAACAAGGAAGAGGCTTCGAATTCTTCCCTGAGCAGGTTTCGCCCGCGGGCCACGAAATTTCGATAAAGCGGCGATTGATACCAGCCCGAATTGAAGGGACGCCAATCGTTCCAACTGCTGCCCGCTGACGCCAGCACGTCGTCATTAAACGCCACAATCGGCTCAGATTCCCAGTGACCCAGCTCATTTCCCAGCCCTGGCCCGATTAGATTCTTTGGCAGCTGGCAGCCAAGTAGATGCAGCACATTGGTTAAGGCGCTCGTTCCCGACCGATGCATCCCCAGAACGAGAATGCCTTTGCGCACATCGCTTGAGAGTGGAGTTGCCACCTTTTTTTTATCGAGAGGAGAAACGGACTGATTCATGTTTTTATCGTCGAGCAGAGGATTGGCCCGCGACCGCCACCATGTCCGAAGCATCGACAATGTCGCAGTGATAGAGCCTTGACTGCTCGCCTCCTTCAGTAATCGGAGTCGTTCCTCGTCGCCCGCTCCCAGCGGGGACATGATAGAAAACCAGCTGATTCGCAACGTCAATTGCGACTATAGCCGGCTCGGCTACAAGCATTTTTCGCGTTTCGGACGCTAGCGATGCCGAAAAGGTCATACATAGCCAACGCGGTCGAATTCGACCCTAGCGGGGTGATCGGCAATGCGAGCGAGGATGTCGGCGAGCCAGGCTTGCGAATAGATATCGTTGAGGGCGGTCTGGATGAGCGTGTAGAGGATCGCGACGCATTCGCCGCCGCGATCGGAGCCGCAGAACAGCCACGCCTTTCTGCCCAAGGGTACACGGCGCAGGGCGTTCAGCCGCGTCGTTGGAGAGGTAGACTTGACCATCGTCAAGGAACCGCACGAACGCGTCCCAGCGGCGAAGCATATCGTTGATCACCTTGGTGAGAACGTGGTTACGAGACAGCGCGGCACGCTGGGCGGCGAGCCAGGCGGGAAGCTCGATCATTAAGAGTTCGCTGAGATTCTGGCGCACCGCGAGACGATGGGGGGCGGGCTTGCCGTTGCTGGCGTGTTCGATGTCGAACAGGGCGTAGAGCCTCCGTACTGCCTCGAGCGCGATCGACGTCGGCAAGCTCAAAGAACTTGCGCCGGGCGTGCGCGAAGCAACCCGCCTCAAGCACAGAACCAGGCTGGCGTCGGCGAAGGTGAGCGCCGATGACTCCGGCCACGCCGGCGACGGGACAAGCAGGTTACGCCGCCATGTGTTGGTCTGGCCGTGGACACATCGTGGCGACGCGCCACCTGCGCGATGGTGGCACTCGGTGTGCATGCCTCCGACAGAATTTCTAGCCGCTCGGCAGCGGCGCTCTACCCCCGAATATACCGCGACCTGGCCCAAGGAGCGCTCCCTCCCCACTCAAACAAGACGGCCGATACGCCCGCGCCGGAGGCTCAGTAGCGACGAAAAGCGCCGGCTCTAGTGGCTTTCTCATCATCATATCCGCGGTGATGGTTATGACCGGCGTTTCGCCCGTCACATAACTTCCCGCTTAAGGCCTGGTCTCGGGGGGCAGCGCCGGCCATAACGCGCAAACCCTGTGCGCGACGAGTAAGGAGGTACCAATTGTGCTCGTAGCCAACGGACCGGGCTCCGCTCAGGGACGCGTCAAACGGCAGTGCGCCGATGTCCGCCAGAAGCCTCGAGCGCTATGGAACAGGTTGAAGGCGTCGTCGTGGACTTTCAGGGTATCCGTCGAAGCCTGTGTAAGAACCGATCGGCAAATCCACCAAATTGCGCGCCAGCCGTCCGCAGCCACAGCCGACATCCAAAATGCTCGCGCCGGACGTCAGCATGCCGTGCTGATTGAGAAGGTTGCGGAGTCCGGTGGCGACTTCTTCAAATCAAGGTTCGCCGCTCGGGCCGCAGACCAGCGTCTGGAACTCGAACGGTGACATTGGGATCGCCTGGCTCATTGTAACTCGTCTCCGCCTTATTGCGTGCTGGCAGTGGCCTGATGCTGCGCCTGCACTCTCATAGTGACGTTGCCTTCCTGTGCAAGGCGCCCGCGCTCCGAGTCCGGTCGAAAGTGGATAGGAACCGGTTTGGAAAATCGAAATCGGTGGATTTGTTGGAGAGTTGATCGTGAAGCAACGCCAGGGGGTTCTGGCTCGACCTTCGCATCCAGGCGAAAACAGGCCGACGATAGGCGAGCGGTCGGTGGCGCGGGAGGCTCTTTCGCACTGCAGCCCGGAACGGCATGTGCTGGCGGATTGCCTTCTGCGTTCGATTGACCAGTTAGTGGGACCGTCTGTCATCGCCGAAGGCGGCTGCCGCGGAGGTCAGCGACAGGTGGTGCTGCGTCAGTGCAAGTCTAGCCACGGATGGCGCCTCGCCATACCTTCCTTCAGGGCACGCAGGTTGTCCGTTATATTGGTCTCGGTACGTAGCATGGAGGCGCGATGCTCGCGATAGCGCGACAGGATTTCCGGTACCTGTACGGCGTGATCGCCCGCTGCGCAAAGTCGAAGCCACAGGTCATAATCCTCCCAGCCATGACGGATATCGTGATAGCCCTCAAGCGCGAGCAACGATCGTGTCCGGAACATCGCCATGGCATCAATATAATTGCCGTGCCTTAATCGATCGCGATAAAATACATTGCTGCCGATGATATCAGCGCGCGCGCCGAAAATCTCGATCAAGCCGTACGCCGCGATAGCCTCGGGCCTGGCATCCAGCGCCGCCACGTGTTTCTCCAGACATCGCGGGTAAATTGCATTGTCGGCATCGAGGAAGAAACAGAATTCTGACCGAGCGAGCGCAAGCCCGGTATTGCGCGTCGTAGCAAGTCGAGAATTAGCGAGGTTTCGATTAAGCATCAGCCCGAGGCCGGAATCGGCATGCTTCTCCATCCAAGCTTGCACGACCTCACTCGACCGATCCTCGCTGCAGTCGTCAATGACGATGACCGTCAGATCCCGAAAGCTCTGTGCCGCCACCGACTCGAGCGCTTCGACGATCGATTTCTCGTAATTGTAGAGCGGGACGACGACCGATACCCGTGTGGTGCGCGGTCCACTTTCAAACAGCGAAACCGAGTCCTGGGTAACCATCACCATGTTGCAGCCAGTCCTTTCCCGGCATCGATCTCGCGCATGAGCTTCCGGCAATTCTCGTGGATCGCCTGCAGTCTCAACCGACCCTGGTGCGTTCCCAGCAGGGTCTCGATCAAACCGGGCATTTCGTCCAGCGTGGCCGTCAGGTAATGCTCGTCTTGCGTCAAGACTCCGAGCGGGGTGCATGGCTCAGTCACGACAACGCTCCCTTGCGCTATGCCGGACAGGAACAACCTGTGCCACTCGAAATAATGGGTCTCGCCCTGATGGACGTTCAGGAGAATCCGCGAGTGCCTGGCGATCTGCGCGAAATCACGAATGCTTATCATATCCGGGTCGCTCGACCGGACTGGCCCGTCGAATCTCGGTGCGTGGAGAAAGCACTCATATGCGGCGAGGGTAGGCGCAAGCGCCGCCAAGGCACGTGCCCGGCGATCATTGAGCACTCCCAGGAAGGCCACATCGTAAGGGCGGTCCGCAAAGGCGTCAGGATAGGCCAGTGGCTTGATGGCTTTGAGACGGAAGGTCGTTTCCGCGATTGCAACGCGATCGAACGCGAACGGGCTGCCTGGTAGCGGCAGGATCGGCACGAAACCCGCCTGCATCCCCAGAAGAGCGAGGCCGGCCGCTGAAGCCGGATTGATGTCCAGCACTTTGCCCGACCGTCGAAAGACCTGGTAGGCCAGGATGAACCAGCTTGTGTGCCATTGCTCCGTGTTGATGTACACGGCGTCGGAAAATTGCCCAGACGACCAGGATCTGCCCGGCCCGTGCACGCAATATTCATGAGGGGCGACCACCACGACATTCGCGCTGCCGGGCGCGATGCCAGCATCGGAAACGACGCTCTTGGTCGCGAAACCCTTTTCCATTAGAAAACAGGTCACATAGTCAGCGATGTCGGTAAAGAAGAAGTTGCCGTCTTCCCAGTGCAGGACGATCGTCGGCAGATCGGGGTTCAGAAAGCTGGTGAGCGGACGCAACCCCTGCAGAGGGGCGTCGAGTAGAAATGCGTTCACCTTGTCCGGTGGGAACGCCCGGCAGCCTTCGGCCATGCCGCGCTCCACGAAATGCCGCAAAGGGTGAATGCCGCGCACATCCGGATTGCTCTCCAGATAGGAGGCGGTGGAGAATAGCGGGCCGGGATCCCGCAGGACGTCCTCGTCGCTCGCGGCGAAATAGTCGCTAAGTGAATCTACTTCGTCCTCGATCAATCCGCCATATTGTGCGTGATACCAATCACGATCGAACATTCCCGAATCCATCACCCGTCGGCGAAGCGCATCATCGACGCTCGATTGCGCATTCCTCGCTGAGAGATCACTCGCCCCGAAGGTCGTGGGTTCAGCAAGACCGGTCGGCCGCGCTTCGCGAAATCCGTTGAGCGCATAATGGCGAAGAGGATCGAGCCTCGCTTTCGCCACATCGGGGTTCGTTCGCGCATAGGCCTTGTCGTCAAACAGGTTCCGCCGTTTCAAACGCGCGAGAAGAATCGAACGGAACAGCCATGCGGGAATGAGCCACCACCACCATTGTCGCTTCCCGTGAAGGACGGCAACGACCTGCTGCAACCACTCGGCATGGGCGGCCAGAATCGCGTTGTCGGCCGCCACGCCACGATACAGGCGATTGAGCTTTGCGGCATCCCGGGCCGCTCGCGCCGGTGCCGAATCCTGCTCCGACATCAAGCGTTTACGGCAGGCTTGCCGAAGGCGATCACATCCTGATGATCGTCCCAACAGCGTTCCGTGAAGCCCATAATTCGGATATCATCCATTGCCAGAAGGCCTGCCATCAACCATGAGGGGCTGACCAGCGCAATGCCGTAGCTTGCCTGTTTGCTGAACGTCTTTTCTCGGAACGCCGCACTATAGTCCACAAAGCCGAAACCGGAGGCGTGATATTGTTTCCGTGCGACGTCGAACAGGCCGTCGGCAATAAATTTCCACTTATGATCCTGGATATGCAGCGCATGTCGCCCCTCCAGCGTCACGATTGCGATGCCGTTCGGGGACAGCGAACGGCCGATGAACCGGATCGTCGGCCAAAACAGATGTTCGGGCAAGTGGGTCAGGAGTGAACCACAAAAAACGAGGTCCCATTGCCCTACGTCAAGCACGCTCACGTCCTCGTTCGACATGAGCGGAACCGCGCTAAACTGCGATGCGCAAAAATCGAGATGCTGTTGATAGAGATCGCACGCTCCGATCTTCGCGTCGGGAAACATCGCCCGCAAATGCCGCGTCACCCGGCCAGAGCCGGACGGAAAATCGAGAATGCTCTGCGGCGGCATCCGGCGCCCGGCCAGGAGAGACTGCACGATTATCTCGATCGCATTCGCGCCGACATTAAAATAATGCTGCCGGTCAGCATCTGTTGAGAAAACATTTTCCTTGTCCCGGGCGTCGAGCACCTCAGAAACGCCGCGGCTAGCATATTGTTGCAACAGCTCGAAGTAAGCGGAATGCAATTCCGATTGTTCGGTCCACTTTGCTGAAAACACTCAATTACTCCCGCAGCTTTAGAATTCCGTCAATGCAGACAGCGTGCCAAGTGGCGGCCAGAAAATAGTTGCAAGCTCACCAAATGACGGGTGTTCCAACCTGGTCAATCACACGGCTGCACAAGTCAATCCGCCGCATGCGGACCACCTTCGGCGGGATCGCAGGCTGGGCGGCATCTGGGCTGGGCGGCTGGGACATTGCCACCAGCGCCTGCAGCATTCGAGGCGATGAGTATTATCAGTGCCATCCGTCAACGAGAGCTGCCCGAAGCCGATGTCCGTCGCCCAAAGCCGGATCCAGTCGCGATGTGCGAAAGCGTCAGCGTATTCGACCGGCCATGCTTCCGGAATTGGCCTAGCCGGCTCCGGAAAACGTCGTGATGCCACACCACCTCCAGTTCCAGGAAAGAGAAGTCAAGGCGCCCGCCGGGTTTCAACGCACGAAAGGCGTCCTCCGGGATAGAGGTGGGTGAACACCGACCAGTGAAAGATCATGTCCTGTGAGTTACTCGGCGCGGCAATCGTCAATGCGCGATGAACCACGGCGTCGTAGCCTGGGCATCGATCGCAGATATTCGACCGGAGGCTTGATGATGTCCGCGCCCATATGGCGGCCTTTTCAGCCCGAGCGTTGCAACGCCATCGCGGTACGTCCGGATCCGCAACCCAGATCATAGACCGACATCCCATCGCGCAGCCCGTGGTGGCGTAGCACCGCGACATGGCCATCACCCTGTGAGCGAACTCAGATGGCGACAAGGCGCCGATCGAGGCGATCATCGCCATATCGTAATCGTTGCGATATTGCCGGCGAAACCGTGCGACGATCGCATTGTAGGAACGCACCGAATGCCAACGATTGCCCCGCGCGAGGAGTTGCTGAAGCAAGGTGGTCATGGCGCCCAATCCTTTGTGTCAAGCTGCACTTGCCAGATCCGCGTTGCGGTCAAGCGGCCATGAGCCCGATCGCAACCACAAGCTGGCTCGCGCGATCATTGTTAAACACTTGTGATGATGCCTGAAAGGCCCAATGGGGAGCTAACCGACACAGCAGCACATCCGATGGGCAACAATGGCGGATTCCATTCGCTCGACGCGGTCAATATAACCCCGCACGAGGCGGCTGCGTAGATGGCTGAGCCGGGCTGGGGTTGGAAATCCGCTATTTTCAGGATAGCGTCGTGATGGCCGTGCGAGGCGAGTGTCGGCGCGAAAAACCGACATTCTCCTGCGTATGGCCTGCTCTATGGGTGGCCTTTCGTGGGGATCGGGCTTAATTCTCGTAAATGGGCGCGGCCCGTGCAATCCGCAGAAAGGCCTATCAGTTCGTGACCAATCCTTTTCCCGGCCTGCCGCTGATAGAATCCCCGCTCTTTCCGTTGCTCAAGCCATCTCAGGGCCTGACCGACGAAGAGGAGCGGATCGCAAACGATCTTCATGAGCGGGGCTATGCCGTGTTCGACTTCCCGGACGTTGATCTCGACGACCGGATCGCCCGAATAAAGCGCAATCTCGGCCCTCGCTACCGGATCGATTTCGACGATCCGGAGTGCAACAAAACCGCGGGCGAATGCCGTCTACAGGATGCCTGGAAGTTTGACGAGGATGTCCGTGCAATCGCCGTGAACGAAGCGGTGCTGGGCCTGCTGGACAAGCTCTATGGCCGCAGGGCCTTCCCGTTTCAGACACTGAACTTCCCGGTGGGCACGCAGCAGGACGTCCATTCGGACTCGGTGCATTTCTCCAGCCTCCCCGAACGTTTTATGTGCGGCGTATGGCTGGCGATGGAAGATGTCGGACCCGACGCTGGCCCGTTATTCTATCTTCCCGGATCGCACCGCTGGCCGATCGTGACCAATGCTTTGGTAAGCCGGCGGGGCTTTGGCAGCGCGCTGAGCTCGGCGCAGGATCCTTACGGTCCGGCATGGGCGGCACTGCGCGAAGCCCACGGTGCCCAAGAGGAAGTCTTCCTTGCGCACAAGGGCCAGGCACTGATCTGGTGCGCGAACCTGCTTCATGGCGGCAGTCGTCAGACCGACCCTCGACGGACCCGCTGGTCGCAGGTCACGCATTATTATTTCGACGACTGCCTCTATTATACTCCTGCATTCTCCGACGAGGCGGTGGGGCGGCTTGCGCTGCGCAATCTGGTCGCGATCAGCGACAACCTGCCCAGGCCGAACACCTATCTTGGTGAGATCATCGAGCCCCAGCGGAGCCGGCGCGGACGATCGCCTTGGCGAAGGCTGATTGAGCATGTGCGCGGATCGTCGGGGTGAGGGTTCACACCTTCAGGCGATAGGTCTCGCTCGCCAGGTCAAGCGCCGGATGATGCATCGGATCACGAAAGGCGGCGGCGCCCCAGCGTTGCTGAAACTCAGCCAACTCGCGCAGGTAGCGAGCCAGATGCTCGGGCGCGAAGTCGAGTCCGCGCGATTTTCCTTCGTGATGGATCAGCATCGCCTGCGGCACATAGATGTTGCGCCAGCCCGCTGCTCGCAGCTTCAGGCACAGGTCAACGTCATTATAGGCGATCGCCAGCTTTTTCTCATCCAGGCCGCCGACCGCTGCGAACTTTTCCCTGGCGACTACCAGACAGGCGGCGGTAACAGCGGTGGCGCCACGGGCGACGAGCGCCTGCGCAAAATAGCCGGGTTCGCCTTCTGGTAGGCCCCGATGGGCATGACCAGCCGCGCCGCCCATGCCCATGACTACACCGGCATGCTGGATGCTGCGATCCGGGTAGAGCAGCCGCGCGCCAACCGCGCCGACTTGGGGCCGGACCGCATGCGCCATCATCTCGCGCAACCACGATGGGTCGATCACCTCGGTGTCGTTGTTGAGAAGGCAGAGATACTGGCCGCTGGCTTGGGCCACGGCAAAGTTGTTGATCGCTGAATAATTATAGGGATGGGGCCAGCGCACGACTTTCACCCGCGGATCACCGTTCCATCTTTCGAAAAATGCCATCGTCTCCGGCTCGACGCTTTCATTGTCCGCGATGATGAGTTCAATATTCGGATAATCCGTGCACTCGAGTACCCCCGCGACGCAGACCTCGAGGAGATCGAGCCGGTCTCGGGTCGGCACGATCACGCTCACCATCGGCGGCGGATTGGGCAACGGCCATCGAACCGAGACCGTGCCGAATTCCGCAGGTTCGACGAGGGGCTGCATGGCTGGCGTGGCGGTGCGTTCCGCAAGAAGTCTCCGCACCAGGTCGGCCCGGACAGGGCTGTCGCGGCACCACATGCCTGTATCGGCGGTAATCGCGACAAAGGGGACGCGGTGAACGGGCAGGGGAGATGGTGTCAGGACGAGACGCGCGATGATTTCATAGATGACGACAGCGTCTTCACTGGCCACCTGTCCGACTACGCTGCGGGCCGCGTCGGCGGGGATGGCGCACGCCCCGGAAATATAGTCCTGCGCCAGGAAAAGATCCTCGTCCCATTCCGGCTTAAGCCAGGGGTTGTGACGGACAAACTGACAGTCGCGCTCATCCTGGTCGGCATAGAAAATGGTCCGATGCTCTGGATCGCCGGCAATCGCTCGCGCAAAGACCTCGACCGCGCCCGGCGAGAGGGTTGCCTCGGCGTCGAGTGGCACCAGGTAGGATGCTTCGGTGGCATCCAATACCTGTCGGATCGCTTCTGCCCTACTTTCCACGCAGTGGGGCAGGATGTGGACATGTCCGCCCTTTGAAGTCACGGATGGCACCCCGCCGGTCAGCGGCAGACTCGAGCTTATAAAGAGCGCGTCCTGCTCGGTCAGCTGCTCCAAAATCGTCGGGAGCGCGGGCAATATCGCTCCGATCTGCCGGTCGCGAATATGGAGATGAATTGCGAGAACCAAAGCCGTTCCGGCACCGCGTTGGGGTAGCGACGCTGCATGGATGCCAGCCGATCCAGGCTGATAGAGCGACAGCCAGATCTGGTAATGGTGGGGAAGGCTGGCAATGGCCGCGCTCAGGTGATTACGGGCCCGTAGTTTCCGACGGGTAACCCACCACCACGCAATCGCCAGAGCCCGGAGGGGGCGCCCGCGCGCTACGGCGAGATAGGCACGCAGCAGGGCTGTCGCAGAGAGTCCGTGCTGCATTCGAGTCGACCTTAACCTGCGGGCGGCCATTGTCATGTTAACGATGCTTGCGCTGCCGATCCGGCGTTGCCCGGTAGCAGTTCACCCGGCCGGCGACCACTGAAACTGCTTCTGTCCGAAACGATCAATTTCGGCGGCTAGGTCCTGGCGACGATATAAACATCCTGATGTCCCCACCAGAAACCGGGCGCAGCCAGAGAGATGGGGCTCGCAGATGCGCGAAGATCTGCCGCGTCACAAACTCGGTCGAGGTGATCGTCGTGCCATATTCAGCTACGTTGATATCGGCCTGCTCACTCGAAGCCTCGAACCAGAAGCCGTGCTCGTCCAGATCAATCATATTCCTATATAGTTTCTGGCGGCTGATATGCCCGTGGGTCGTGAAGATCAGCGAGCCACCCGGTCGCACGTGTCGGAAAAGGGCCTTTAGCCACGGTGACCATGTGCTTGCCGGCATGTGCGAGAAGAAGGACAGAGCGAATACAATGTCGAACTCGCGGCGAAGCCAGAAATGGTCCGGATCGCGGACCGAAATGACCGCATTGGTGGACAGGACGTTCTGAATGAATTCGACCGCTCGTCCGTGTATGTCGCAAGCCGTGACATCAGCTTCCGGCGCTACTGCATCGAAATGGTGCGTTACGCATCCGTAACCCGACGCAAATTCCAACATGGTCCAGGGTTCCGAGGTCGTGATGCAGGTGTCTGTCTCGACGAGGCTCAGCAATGCTGCAGCGGATTTCCGGCCATCATTGAAATAATGCTCGGCGGAGGCGGCCAGCCCGATGATATCGGGGTGTTCCACTAGGAATCGATAGATCAGATCATCTTTGTGGATGACCGGAGAGACGTTCAGATTTGTTCCATACGCCTCAAACGATAAATTATGAGCCGTGCTCACAAACGCACTCAGGCTTAAGACTGGTCTGAATGAGACCTCGCTTCAATGAACCAACCACTGCGAAAAAATCTCCTTAGCAGCGATCGAGCTGCACCGGCGCACGTCGCGTTGGTACGGTCTGCCGATTGCTAGAATCCTGTCCAGTTCACTCCGTCACACTTTACAAACGCCTTGTAGCTGCCACCGCCAGCGCTGACGATCTGGCCCCAAGTCCGAATGGGCTTGCGCGCATCGGAGACGACAGCCAGCGCTCCGCCACCTACGCCTTCGCCGCATTTTGGAAGTTCCGCAAAGGGAGACGCGGCAAGCTGGAGAACTCGCGTAAAGGATACGGCATATCGGCGTTCGGGTGTTCCGATGTTCTTTTGCAGGTCATCCGTGGGCACCAGATCTCCACCGACAAAAGCGCCGTCGCTGCCGCGAATATAAGCCACTTGCTCACCTGTCGGGCTCACCGCCTCTAGATAGTTCTTCCAGCTGGCGTCACCAATGCTGGCAATGCGTAAACCGGCTGTGAGCTGATGTCCGTCCGCCGCTTGAAGCACCAACCCGTATTCGCCGCCGTCTCGCGCGTTGACGACGCCAAGCTGCGTCCGTACCGCACGAAGCGGGAGACCCCGGCTGTCGGCCGCGAAGGTGTAGGATTCAAGCGTAGTCGCGAAACCCGAGCGAACCCCGACATTTGCTAGAAGCGCAGCCGTATCGCTGTTTGCCTGCCGCACAAAGATATTCAGCCCATCCGCCTCGCCGGTCGTTTGGGATGCAGCCCAGTTCGGCCGGACGTTGACGAGGGATAGCGCATAGCTGGCACTCCCAGCGGTCGAAATTCCGGGGCCTGATAAGGGCCCCGTCGCGCCATCGCTAACTTCAATTGTGCGTCCGAACTGTGCGGCCTTCCTGATCCCCGCCAGTGACACACAGACGCGCGCTTGCGCTGTCGCACCCGTGCCGTCCGGAGCGACACCGGTGAGCCCTCCTGAGCGACTAATCGAGTTTTGGAGCGGACAGGGTGCTTCGGATGCTTCTGAATTCGGTCCGGTACCCCTTGGTTCGCTCCGTGGTGCGTCTGGCGATCTGGAAGGAACTGCCGGCATTCCACCTTGCCGCGCCGCGACTCGCAACGCATCGGCGGAATCGGGTACAACGGCTGCCCCACTGGCATGTGGGAACGTGATGGCGACCGCGAGCGCTGCAAGGCTTAGCCTGGGCATAGTGGGCTCCTGATAGAAACCGGGCACATGCTGGCTTCGCTGTGCACATCCGGCAGACGGAGGTGTATCGCGCGGGTGCGTGATTGGCTAGCGGTTGGCTCACGCGTCGACTGCCCTTGTACGTCACTGTCGTTGCCCATAAACGGGCCACCGAGACTGGCCACGGACATTGCATTTTGTTGGAAATTATGGACCTTTCACAGGAGATCCGCCCTGCGGAACCGAGCGCTGGTCGCGGCGAATCGCTCGCGACGGTGCTGTATCGCCGCCGGTGGTTCATATTGTTCGTCGTGCTGCCGGTCGTTTTGGCGGCGATCTATTATGGGTTGTTCGCTTCCGACATTTATCAGTCAGAATCGCGTTTCGTGATCAAGACTGCCTCGCAAAGGCCGTCACAAGCAACCAGCATCGCGAATTTGATCCAATCGACCGGCCTTTCGCAAGGCCAAGATCAGACTAATGAAGTGATCGACTACATCCAGTCACGAGATGCGTTACGTGACCTCGAGCTGCATAGCGACCTCAGGACCGTCTTTGCGAGTGATAGCGCCGACTGGATCAGCCGTTATCCGATGATTTTCAGTAAGGATCGCTTCGAAAATCTTTTCAAATACTACAAGGGCATGATCAACATTCGAATTGATCACGACACCAACTCAGCGGTTCTCACAGCACGGGCCTTTACGCCCAAGGACGCGCAGCAGTTGAATGCTTATTTGCTGGATTCCAGCGAGAGACTCGTCAATCGACTCAACGCCCGATTTCAGACCAAAGCAGTCGCCGAGGCGGAAAAGCGCGTCGGTGACGCACTGGAGCGGGTTCGCAACGCGCGCCTTGCGCTTCGTGAATATCGCAATTCGAGCGACGTGATGAACCCGACAGCCGAAGCTTCCGGCGTACTGGAAGTTTCGAACAAGCTCGTGACTGAACAGGCGCTGTTGCGCGCCCAGCTCGAAGCAATCGAGCGCGAAGCACCAAGGAATCCGGGGATCCCGGCGCTGCGCAGCCGGATAAACGCAATCGGCGCCCAGATTTCGGCACAAACCAGCAGGGCAGTTGGTACGGGCAACGGCCTAGCGTCGAAGCTTACTCAATATGAGAGTCTTCAGGTCGATCAGGAATTTGCCACTCAGATGCTGACGATGGCCAGCGCGAGCCTCGAGCAAGCGCGTACCGAAGCGTTCAAGCAGCAATATTATCTTGAACGCGTGGTGGAGCCCGACCTGCCGGATGTCGCGATGTATCCCAAACGATTCTTGAATATCCTGACGGTGGCAGGGGTGGCATTGGCCCTCTACCTGATCGGCTGGATGCTGATCGTGGGGATTCTCGAGCACGCGCCGGAAGACTGACCGCATATGGGAAGAGCATTGCAGGCCTGGCGGATCCAGCGCCGCGTCATCTTCGCGTTGATGATTCGTGAGCTGACCACCAGGTTCGGTCGCGAGAATATCGGCTTTCTCTGGGTCATGGCCGAGCCGCTGCTTTTCGCGACGCTTGTCGGATTTCTGTATCGCTACATGATCGGAACCGAGGAGCACGGCGTTAGCGTCGTCGCATTCATCGCCAGTGGCTACATACCGCTCACTGTCATGCGCAACTCATTCGGCCGGTGCCTCAACATCTTCGTCGTCAACGGTTCCCTTCTGTACCACCGCCAGGTCCGAGTGCTGGATTTTATCATCGTGCGATTCATGATCGAGATGATCGGCGGGATGATGGCCTATCTGGTGATCGGCACGATATTGGTCTTTTTCGGCCTTTTCCCGGTGCCAGCCCATATCGGCTTCCTGCTGGCCGGCTGGTGTCTGTATATGCTGTTCGTCTTTTCGGTTTGCCTGGTGATTGCTCCGGCCTCCGAATCTTCCGAGACGCTCGAGAAGTTGCTTCCCGTCACCGTCTATGTCGCCATACCACTGTCCGGCACATTCAACATGGCTTCCTGGCTCGGCCCTAAAGCGCGAGACATCGTGTTATACTCTCCACTCGTGAACGGCATGGAAATGATGCGCTACGGGCTGTTCGGCGATACGGTCCGGCCCTATTACGACGTCTCGGTACCGCTTGGTGCATCCGCAGTGGTCGCGATCGTCGGGCTCGCCATGTGCAGACGCGTACGCCGGACCCTGGTGGTCGAATGATCTCGTGCTCCAACCTCTGGAAGAGCTATCGGGTTGGTCACGGCCAGAAGCAGGTTCTCAAGGGAATCGATTTCGCCATTGCGCCTGGTGATCGGGTTGGGCTGCTCGGCCGCAACGGCGCAGGCAAATCCACTTTGATAAAGCTGATCGGCGGGGTTGAACTGCCGACCACTGGACGGATTCGCCGCGGAATGACCTGCTCCTGGCCGCTCGGCTTTCATGGGGGCTTTCAGGGGAGCCTGACAGGATACGACAACGCGCGCTTCATCGCCCGAATTTATGACCGTGACTATGGCACCATGCGACAATTTATCGAGGATTTCACTGAGCTGGGGCGGCAGCTCCGCATGCCGGTCAAAACCTATTCCTCTGGCATGCGCGCGCGGCTTGCTTTTGCATTATCGCTTGCCATCGAATTCGACTGTTATCTGATAGACGAAGTTATCATGGTGGGTGACAAGAACTTTCAGGAAAAATGCCATTTCGAACTTTTCGAGAAACGCAAGGACCGCGCCATCCTGCTGGCATCTCACAGCCTGTCTTCCATACGGGAATTCTGCAATAGAGCGGTCGTACTCGAAAGTGGCCATATGACGCAATTCAACGACCTCGAAGAAGGTCTTGCTGTTTACGAGAATCTCTGACGCCACCGCGCACCGGCACCCGATCCAGCTTGTGGACGGCCAGCATTATCCTCGACTACAGCATGTGGCCCATAGTCCGCGCGATGCCTTCTTCGAGTCTTACACTTGGCCGCCAGCCAAGGACTTCGGCCGCGCGTGATACGTCAAGGCAACTTCTCGGAACGTCGAAGGCGCGCCCTGCGTCCAACTGAACCTCTAGCGGACGGCGACTGTTCCGTGACACAAACTCGCAAACGTCGAGCAGTGAGTGCTCCTCACCAGAGCCGATGTTGAGAACAACGCTTTGCCCTCTATAGGCAGCCGCCAACGCCAGAGCGGCTCCCACATCCTCGATAAAGATAAAATCTCGCGTGGTGCTCCCATCGCCCCAGATGACAATCGGTTCATTAGCAAGGGCCTTGTTTATCGCTGCCGCAACGAATCCCATTCCACGAGTTCCATTTTGCCCTGGTCCGTAGGGGTTCGAAATGCGCAGGATCACGACTGAAAGCCCACACTGCCTTCCGACTTCGAGCAATGCCTGTTCAGTCAATGCCTTGATCGAGCCATATGTGTTGATCGGTGCCGTCCTGGCCGTCTCCGGCGTTGGCAGCGGCGCGTCCGGTCCATAGACCGTACCGCCCGAGGAGATGAAGACGAACGTTTGCACGCCAGAAGCCGCAGCATGCTCCGCCAGTTTCAGGACTGGGATGATCTCGTCCGAGATGGCCTTGCACACAGAATCCAGCCGTGTTGCCGGCCCAAGGGTGCCCGCCGCGTAGATGACACTCGTTGCGTCGGCCACCGTCTGGAAAGCGGTCTCGCTCGCAAGGTCACCATACCGCCATTCAATTTTGTTCGCTCCCAGCGGCGGAGGCGCGCGAGTCACCACAGTCACCGGGCCTCCTGACTTCTCCAGAGTCAAAGCCCCGACGGTCGCAATCAATCCGCCACCTATAATGGTACAAGAATCAGGCCTGTTCATTTTCTTCCAGTCTGCGTCAACCCTACTCTGGAATCGGATCGCGCCGTTGTGTCACGTTCAATGCAATTCCCTGTCCGATCACCGCCCGCCGTCCGAGCTTCACGCAATGCTCGCTTGTGTCGTGATGGCGCAGGATTTGATGGCGGCAATAACCTGATCAACCGCCGCAATCTCTACTTCAAGGAGCTCGATCAGCCCTTGCTCTGCGATATCAGCCAGGCCTGTCGCGCCGGCAAAAGCTATCACGGGCACACCCCGCGCTGCTGCGTCCAGAGCGACGTTGGGAAGCGGGTCAAGCCGTGATGTTACCAAAAACACGTCAGCGGCGTCCATGAGAATGGGATAGAGCGGGCCCGGTGGTTCGAAATGGACCGACAGAGCTCCCGAACTGTCACGGCTTCGTTCCATCTGCGCGTGGAACCAAACACCAAAACCCATGTCGAATTCGCTGACCTGCTCCCCAATCCAGACGGTAACAAATTTGCCCTTTTCGCGCTTGAGCTGGTTGCCGATTTGCAGAAATATGTCGGTCCCCTTGCGAATCTGTATCTGACCGGCTCCCAACACCAGAACCGCACCCTCCAGATCGAGGCCGATGGTAGCGGTTAACGCCTCGCGCGCCGCCGCCTTCGACATCATCCGCACATTTGCCGAAGATGCGGGCTGCGGGAGGACCATAATCGTCTCTGAATCGCGCTCCAGGTCGTCCAGCATATATTGCCAAGACTTAAGCAGTTGGCGAGATGAAAAAACAAGTAAATCGCATAAATATATAACACTTCTAGCGTCAATCATATACTCTAAAAATTCATGGACCAAGCAGGTTATTCGGCAATTCCCCGAAGAGAGCGGCCTAATAAATGGAACGCACGCACTGCTTGAAAATATAGCATCTCTCACCTTATAATGGCGCTCCACGTAATCAACGATGTAGGTGTTATCTACATCATAGGGACTCGCAACGATTACAATGGGAAAGAATTTCTTGGCAACCTCGACCAAAGGACCGTCCCGAAGAGAGATAAATATGATATTTTGAGTACTCGCCATCTCCGTGGCGAGATCCAGTCCCACAACAGGAGCACCGGTCATCGAGGCTTCGTGCACACCGACGATGGCAAAGCGAGAATGATCCTTTATCATATCTGGGTTTATATGTATTCCTTTAAACAGCGAGACATTTGTTAAGCGGCCCTCGAAGCGCCCGTATCTCAGAAAATGAACAACCGGATCGAGCGTCTGGCTTGCCATATCGGGGTATCGCGAAACGTAAAACTGTCGCGAAAAAAACTGAAGATCCTGGTCGATAGAGCGTAGCGCAATTGCAAAAGCGTCGGGATACTTTGTACTTGACTTACCCACCTCCGGTGGAGGTATCAAACCTTCCGTAACCGCGTCTTCGTCGAGGCCCTCGGCGATCAATTGCGAGGTCAGGCTGCCGAAGCGGCCTTCATCTCGCCCGGACGCGATAAAATGGCGCGCAAGACTGCCGACATCCCTGAGATCGGGATTAGTACGCAAATAGTATTCTGGATCAAAATGGCTGCTGGGCGCGAGACCCTGGCGCTCCCCCACCTCAATATAGTGTCGCACAAGTTCTATCGGAGGTGAGGCCGCTAGACTGGGGACTTGGTCCCTATAAAAAGACAGATCAAATATATTTTCCGTAATTAGTATATTTTCGAGATTATTTTTCTTATTAATCACGAACTGTTCTCCAGGAAAACGAGGAGAATGCGATTGTTCCTCCGAGCGCGGCGGTTTCGCCCTCGATTTTGGTAGTGGGATTGATGCATTTTCTAACCGGAACCTCAAGCTGGGGCTTGATGACAGCGGCACGCAATATATGCAAGCTGGTCGTCCGCTACTTCTCGATCCGCCGATCGGCGCTCCGCACAGGCGAACGGCCGATCCAAGATTGAGCACTAGGGCAATTTACTTTTTGAATCTCACCGTCCTATGAGAGCCCCGTACCAAAACACTGAGGGTAACGCGCTTGTACATAACAACCAAGATTATGGGCGGGAGCGAGTTTGGCTCCTGTCGTCGAGTGGGTCGTTCCCCGCTCCTCAATGATCGGCTGGGCAATGCATGATACAGCATACCGTATCGGCGGTTTGGTTATGGACACCTATCTACCGTCGACGGGCGCCAGAATCCTGGAGATCGGGGCGCAGAACGTCAATGGAACGCTCCGCGATCATGCCCCGCGCAACGCCGAATATGTCGGGCTCGACTTCGACCCGGGCGATGGCGTTGATATCGTAGTCAGCGACGCCGCAGACTGGCCTGTTTTGGATGCGCATTTCGATCTGGTAATGGCGTCATCGGGGTTCGAACACGACAAGGCGTTCTGGCGCACTTTCCTTGCCATGTGCAGGAAGGCGAGGCCGGGCGGCCATATCTATATCAGCGCGCCTTCGAATGGCACAGTTCGTCGCTGTCCCAGGGATTATTGGCGTTTCTATCCAGATTCCGGCCTTGCCCTGGAGGAGTGGGCGGCAAGCGAAGGACTGGACGTCCTGCTGGTCGAGAGCTTTGTTGCCGAGCGTGAGGCTGAAGTCTGGAACGATTTCTGTGCCGTCTTTCGCCGGGGGCCATCCGATTCCGACCTCAATCGTGATTTTGTCTATGACAAGATCCCCTCCACCAATGCTTTAACTTGGCGATCGTCGCGGATCATCAACCCGGTTGAGGATACTGAAGATGTTCGCCTTCTCGATCAAGCACGCGGGGAGACCCGGCGCTGGGTGGCTCACAGCGAATTCCTGAACGCAGAGTTCGCCCAGCGTGAGGAAGCATGGGGTGCGGAGCGAACCAGGCTCGCCCTTGAGGTCGAGCAGCAGGCCGCCCATCTCGTGCTGCTTGACGAGAACGCCGCTACGCGGGGCGAGGAGCTGGCCCTTTTGCAGCGACGCGCGGAGGAATTGAAGATCGAGCTCGATCGTCTGGACGGCGAGAAGAATGAGCTCGACCGGCTGAATGCGCAGATGCAGGCGGAGGCGGAAACGCGCGACGAACAGTCCCGGCAGCTGACGTCGGGATTGGGTGAGCTGCAGAGCCGGCTCGCGCAGCGGGAGGAGGAGGCAGCCCAGGCCTGGGCGACGGCAGATATGCGGGAGCGCGAACGCGAGCAGCTCGCTGCCGAGCTGGAAAAAGTCAGGGCCGCACTTGTCGACGCGAGCGGCTGGGTCGAACAGCTGGCCCTCACGCGGACTGAAATGGAACGTCGGGTCGCGAGGCTGGATAAGGCTCTGGCGAAGGTCACAAGGGATTTTGAGCGCGAGCAACAACGAAGTGGCGCCCTGAATGAGCGGATCACCGCGATGAATGCCCGCCCCAATCCCGACGATCAATTGCGCGATATGACGGTCGATCAGGTTTCCGGGGGGCGACTGAAAGCACATGACCCTGTCGAGAATGATGGCTATGATTCAGGCCTCGACCTTGAAGCACGAGCATCGGACCTCACGAAAAATCAGGAGATTCTGGACAAGAAATTATCGGAGCCTTCAGACAACAAGTCTCAACTGGACATAAGTCGCGCGCGCCTCCAACAATCTGAATCCGAACTTTCCGAGAGCAGGTCTCTCCTGGACGAATGCCGGGGCGATATCGGTTCGCTGAGCGTTATGCTGGCCAAGGCGCAAGACGAGATTGCCGCCCTTGAAGAGCAGAACAGATGGCTCCGCGAAGTGGCTCGCTTTCTTCTCGATCGTGGAAAATGGTGGTGGCGCTTCATGCCGTTGGCATGGCAGCGGAAGAAGCGTAACCGTCGGCTCCTGAAGCGTGACCTCTTCGACTGCGAGACCTATTCAAACAGGTATCCGGACGTTTCCTCCTCCGGGCAGGATCCCTTCCGGCACTATGTTTACCACGGCGTCACCGAGAATCGGCGCTATGATTGACAAGGCGCCAGCGCGATGACGACATTTTCCGACAAGGCGCGACTACTTCTGGAATCTGGCCTGTTTGATGAGCATTGGTATGTCGAGCGGTATCCGGACGTGCTGCGGGCCGGCATGTCGCCGGCCGAGCATTTCGTGCGCATAGGTCAGCACCTCGGCCGGACGCCGCGTAAAGGCGGGAATGTCGTCGCAGCATCGACATTCCTGACCGCCAGTCGGGCCAGAACTGCGGCCGACGCGATCAGTGATGATTTGCGCAAAAAGGCTTCAACCTTTCACCTGTTCGATGCGGCGTGGTACCGCGCGCACCACGCGCATGACGCAGGGGACGATGCCGACCTTCTGATCGACTATCTGAAACGGTCCGCAACGGATCCAAGGATCGATCCGGGACCCTTATTTTCGACGTCGTACTACGCCGCGAAACATGGGGACAGCGTCAGCATGGCGCCTTTGATCCACGCTTGTCAGTACGGATTTGCCGAGGGACGACCAGTCTTCGCTCCCCAGAAGGTTGATACCTACCTTACTGAAAACAGGGATGTTCAGGGCTGCGAGATCGCGCAACTGATCGACCGGTCCAAACCTGTTCATATTGTATATTGGAGTGAGGGGAATTTCTTTTTCACCGAGATGGCCCACTATCTCCGCACGGTTTTGAGCGATGCCGGCTACGACGTCACCTGCGAACCCGACCTGTCCGATGCGAGAGCGGACAATATCGTCGTGGTGGCGCCACACGAATTCTGCATCCACGGCCCTGGGAAGAGATGGAAACAACAATGGCTCAGCCAGGCTGTCTATCTCAATACCGAGCAATGGCATACTCAGTGGTTCTCGCTTGCATTCAGGTATCTCACTTTGTCGAATAAGGCGATCGACATGAATCCGGCCTCGGCCGCGGGATTGCAGCGTCTCGGCGTCAGGACCGTATTTCTGCCAATATTGCCGACGGTCGGAAGCCCGTTCGACACGGGTCGCGTCGCAATATCGGACGAGTTCTCGAATAGCCGGTACATCCTCGATCTTTGCTATCCGGATGAATTCTCTGCTCGGCCCTATGACGTTCTGTTCGTGGGCGCTGCCAATTCGCGGCGAGAAGCTGCCCTCGCATTGCTCGCCCCAGTCCTGGCGGATCATGACTCATTTCTTCATTGCCCGCGCTTCAGCGGACCGGTGCGTCAGGGCGATCCCGATATGATGCCGACATCGGATTTCGTTCAAATCGCGCGAAATTCGAAGATCCTCCTCAATATTCACCAGGGAGAAAGCCGATATTTCGAATGGCACCGCCTGTTTCTCTTTGGCATCATGGAGGGGTGTGTCGTGCTGACTGAGCCATGCATCCCGAACCGGTTCGTCGAGGCCGGAAGAGACTATCTTGAATGTGACCTCGACGCGATGCCTGAGCGACTACACTGGCTTCTCGAAGACCCCGACGGTCAGGCCGAGATGCGCCGGGTCCGCGCCAATTGCGGGCAGTTGCGCCAGCGCATGTGGGGCTGGAGCGGGCTCCGCGCATGATGAAGGTCCAGCCGACGAACACAGTCTTCGAAAGAGGCGACTTGGCACGCAAGGTGTCAGTCATTGTCCCGCTGCACAATTACGCAGATCTCATCCTGGATACCCTTTCCTCCGTCGCTGCCCAGACCCACGGAAGTCTGGCGCTGATTGTGGTTGACGACGCGAGCACTGACGCTTCTCAGGATATCGTCGCCCACTGGATGCGGCAAACGGCTCCGCCCGATATGTCGTGCGTGCTCCTCGCCAATTCGAACAATGCCGGGCTCGCTGTGACGCGAAACACCGGCATAGCGCGTGCACGCTCGGAATATTGCTTTTTCTTGGACGCCGACAATCTCCTTTTTCCGCGATGCATTGAAAAGCATGTTCGCGCCCTCGATGCGCGCAGGGATTGTATTGGTGCCTGTTCGATCATCGAGGAGTTTGGCGGTGCGTCCGCGCTGATCGGAGCCAATGCCTTCGATCGCAAGCGCCTGAAGAGGGGCAATTATATCGACGCGATGACAATGTTGCGTCGCGACGCAGTCGAGCGACTGGGAGGTTTTCACCCGATCAAGCATGGCTGGGAGGACTATGAACTATGGCTACGGGTTTGCGAGGCCGGCGAGCGGCTGCTGCATCTGCCCGAGATGCTCTCCCGCTACCGCAACCATCAAAACTCGATGTCGCGCCAGCACACGAATGTCGGGGAAAACATTGTCGAGCTAAGCCGGAATATGGAGCGGCTTCATCCCTGGATCACGCTTGATGCGCCGAGGCCGCAGCCACCGCGTCGAATGGCGGGGCTGGAAGCTGCGTCAGCACAGAGGACTGAGCCGCAGCTTCTCGGCGTTCCGCAGGCCGTGACGTCCTACAAGCAATATGAAGAGGCGCTTTTCGCCAAGATACGATCAGTAGCCCACCGGCTACCAAAGCCCGTCGACGTCGAGATCGACAGTAACTATACCGGTCCCGCGCATGGCAGCCCATTTGACCCTTTTGTCTCACAGCGCCAGATCGAAGACAGTGTGGCCGGAATCGTGAGAATGCTGCGTTTCGGTATCGCCGCGATCAACCCGCGGCCTGGTGTCCACGCCGCGCGCCAGGAAAACGGCGATCTTATTCGATATCGCAGCATCCCGGCGACAAGCAAAGTTGTTAGCCAACTTCCGCCTTCGATGTTGATCCACATTCATGCTTTCTATCCAGACGTCGTGGAGGAAATGCTCGATTACTTTGTTGACGCGGCAAAGCGCGGGCGCTTTCTTATTACGACCACTACGAAAAAGAACTATGACGCGATATGCGAGATTTTAGATAAACAGGCATTCATCGCACACGAAACGAGACTGATTGAAAACAAGGGCCGAGATATCGGGCCATTTCTTGATCATGCGATCAATTATGCTCACGACGGCGATACGATCTGCCACGTCCATACCAAAAAGAGCCCCGATGCGGGGGCCAGTTACGGTGAAAAATGGCGAAAGAGCCTCTACGGGACACTGCTGACCCAGACTGCGGTAGATGCCTTCGCTGATACACGGCTCGGGCTGCTCTTCCCAGACATGCCTCGCAGCGTTGGTTGGGGAAAAAACCGACCGTTCTGCGAGCAGATTGCGAAGCGTCTAGATCGCCGATTAAAGGGGCATCCTGGGCCGATCCCCATCGGCAATATGTTTTTCGCCCGGGTTGAGGTCGCGCGGGCGATGCGCGACGCAACCCGGGATATGGAATGGCCGAGAGAGCCCGTTCCCTATGACGGTACAGTCCTGCACGCGATCGAGCGAATGTGGCCCATCGCATGTGAGCACGCGGGTCTCGAATGGGCTGCAATCCACGCTCGCCCCGGCGAGGAGTCGGCGACGGAGGGCAAGGCGCGGCCCAGGCGATGAAGGGCTATGGCCAGGCCGTTCGTCTTGCCCGGCCACGGGCACGTGCAGGCTTTGTAGAGACGCGAGACGCGAGGCCGATCCTGCGGGATGAGTGCAAGCCGGGTGCGCTCGCGCGCGCTGGAGTGCGATTGCCACGTTACAAAGGCTCATCTAAGGCCCTGCCATCACCTTCCGACAGCGCCAGGCAATGAGTTATGCATTTCAGATCACTGACTATCATAGGCATCGCCGGCTTGCTCAGCGCGTGCGCGTCGCTACCATCAAGTGGCCCGACCGGACCGCAAGTTCTTAAAGGCGCTACGAAATCGGAGCAACTGCCCGACCTCACGATCATCGAGGTCGACGATGCGGCGTCCTTGCCGGTCCAGCCCGCCCCGGCAGCCATGTCGTTTCCCGATCTGGCGCCGCCGCCGACCGATATGGTGGGACCTGGCGACGTGCTCGAGATATCCATCTATGAGGCTGGTGTGGCGCTTTTCGGTAGCGGCTCGGCTAGCGCTGCAACTCCTGGCTTTGACCCGTCGGCCCGGGCGAATACGTTGCCTCCAGCCCGTGTGGACGACGACGGGAATATTGTTATGCCTTATGCCGGTCGGCTGCACGTCGCCGGTAAAACGGTCGCTGAAGTCCAGAACCAGATCCGTCTGGCGCTTCGGGGCTTCAGCCAGAATCCACAGGTCCTGGTAACGCCGCGCGATGTCATCACTAACTCGATCATCTTGAACGGTGAGGTCGCCAAGCCGGGGCGCCTCCTCCTCCAGACTAACCGCGAAACCTTCTCGGATGTCGTTGCGTTGGCTGGCGGTTATCGGGGCAAGGCGTCGGAACTCGAGCTGCGGGTCATACGTGGACAGTTGAGCGCGCAGATCCGCATGAGCGACCTGTTGGAAAATCCTGCGCTCGATGGGCGCGCCTACCCAGGAGATCGGGTAACCCTGATCAATGATCCTCGCACTTTCTCGGTCCTTGGCGCGTCGGGCCGGGCCGATCAGGTGCCGTTCGGTCGTTCATCTGTATCGCTGGCAGAAGCGGTTGCCACCGCCGGCGGCGTCAATCCCAACCTCGGTGATCCAGCTGCCGTTTTCGTTTTCCGCTACGCGGCCGGTACCGATGGCGCCGTGCGGCCTTTCGTCTATCATCTCAATATGATGCGAACGGGCTCGTTTTTTCTCGCGCAACAATTCGCTATGCGGGACAAGGATATTTTGTACATCGGCAATGCAAAGGCCAATCAGCCGAGCAAGGTCATCCAGCTCGTCAGCCAGCTCTTTTCTCCGATCCTTACGGTGACGAGCGCGGTTCAGACTGTGAAGCTCAGCCGGTGAGCGTTCTGCGGCGTTACCAGGCTGAGGAATGAAAGCGAGTCATGGAAACCTATATTTACGACATTCCCGACCTGCGATTGATCACGCCGAAGCATATTGGCGATGAGCGGGGCTATTTTGCCGAGATTTTCCGCGCTGATGTTTTCGCGCGGCAGTGCGGCGATTACGCTTTCGTTCAGGACAATGAGTCGCTGAGTGCTCGGAAAGGCACTATACGCGGCCTTCATTTTCAGACGGCGCCGCATGCACAGGGCAAACTCGTTCGGTGTACTGCGGGCGCTCTGTTCGACGTGGCTGTCGATATCCGCCAAGGCTCGCCCACCTTTGGCAAATGGGCCGGTGAGACGCTTACGCCTGGCAACGGCAAGCAGCTCTGGATTCCAGCCGGGTTCGCACATGGCTTCTGCACGCTGGAACCCGACACGGTGATCGCCTATAAGGTGACTGCCTACTATAATGCTGAATCCGACAAGGGTTTGGCGTGGGACGATCCGGCGATCGGCGTGACTTGGCCGGACGGCGCCGAGCCCGATACGCTTTCGGCCAAGGACCGCATGCAACCTCTTCTTCGCGACCTTCGCACCACCTTCGCCTGGAGCAAATAATTCATGCGCGTGATTGTGACCGGCGGCGCCGGCTTCATCGGCTCAGCCCTTGTCCGCCACCTCGTGCTCGAGAAAGGCTATGACGTTCTCACGGTCGATGCGCTGACCTACGCCGGTTGCGAGGCCTCGTTGCGCGCCGTGCGCGACAGCCCGAACCACCGTTTCCTTAAAGCAGATATTTGCGATCGACCGGCGATGGACGCGGCGTTTGTCAGCTTTGCGCCCGATCGTATCATGCACCTCGCGGCTGAAAGCCATGTCGACCGATCAATCACCGGCGCCGCTGATTTCATCCGGACCAATATGGTGGGAACCTTCACCCTCCTCGAGGCGGCCCGCGCTTACTGGAATGGCCTGGATGGCCAGGCGAACCTGGATTTCCGCTTCTTGCACGTCTCTACAGACGAGGTCTACGGTTCGCTCGGCGACGAGGGACTTTTTACCGAGTCGACGCCCTATGATCCGAGCTCGCCCTACTCGGCTTCCAAGGCCGCTTCCGACCACCTCGCCAAGGCATGGCATCGAACCTACGGCCTGCCGGTGATCGTTTCGAACTGCTCGAATAACTACGGGCCCTATCATTTCCCCGAAAAGCTAATTCCACTCACCATCCTCAACGCGCTCGCTGGGCGAGCCTTGCCAATCTACGGGGCTGGGGAGAATGTTCGCGATTGGCTTTATGTCGAGGATCATGCCCGCGCGCTCGATCTCGTCGCTGCGAGGGGCCTTCCAGGGGAAACCTACAATGTCGGTGGCCGCAACGAGCGACGAAACATCGACGTCGTCCGCCGTATCTGCGCTGTCCTCGACGAGCTGGTTCCCGTCCGGATAGCGCGGGAAAGTCTGATTGCCTTCGTCGCTGATCGTCCCGGTCACGACGCTCGCTACGCCATCGACGCGACCAAGCTCGAAACCGAACTGGGCTGGCAGGCACAGGAGACCTTCGATACCGGAATCGAGCGCACTGTTCGCTGGTATCTCGACAATGAATGGTGGTGGAAGCCGCTCCGGGAGCGGTATGACGGCCGGCGCCTGGGTCTCGCCGAGGCAGCGCCGGCCGCCGCGACGCCAGCATGAGGATTGCCGTTACCGGCCGGGTCGGACAACTTGTCTCATGCCTGATCGACCGGGCCCCCGCCGCCGGGCACGAAGTGATAACGGTCGGCCGGCCCGCGCTTGATCTCGCCGATCCGGCATCAATTGGCCCCGCGCTCGAAGCGGCCGCTCCCGACGTCGTGATCTCGGCCGCCGCCTATACAGCGGTCGACGCGGCGGAGGCCGATCGCGAGCGCGCTTATTCGATCAACGCTGAAGGCGCCGGTGCAGTGGCCAAGGCAGCCCGCGCGCTCCGCGTGCCGCTGGTCCATGTATCGACCGATTATGTTTTCGACGGCACACTTGATCGGCCCTATGTCGAGACCGATTCGACAGCGCCGGCCTCTGTGTATGGCGCCTCCAAACTGGCTGGTGAGCAGGCCGTGCTCGCGGCAAATGGTTCCGAAACCGCAATATTGCGGATCGCATGGGTCTACAGCCCGGTTGGCAGGAATTTCGTAAAGACGATGCTTCGCCTCGCAAGAGATCAAGACGAAGTGTCAGTCGTCGCCGATCAGATCGGCAATCCCACCAGTGCGCTCGATATAGCTGACGGCATCCTGCGCGTAGCGGTCAATCTCGCCGCAAATTCGGATCCGACCCTGCGCGGCGTGTTTCACATGACCGCGGCAGGTGAGGCGAACTGGGCAGATTTCGCCGAGGCTGTCTTCGCGTTTTCTGCCGCGAATGGCGGTCCGCAGGCGAGGGTTCATCGGATCACTACAGCAGAATATCCCACCCCCGCGCAACGACCGCGTAACTCACGCCTCGATTGCGGGCGCATTGCCGTAGCGCATGGTATAGTCTTGCCGAACTGGCCGTCGTCGCTCCAAAATGTTGTTGCACGGCTGCAGCCGGCGGGCTGAATCATTATCCACAAGAAGGGCAAGCGTTCAAATGAAAGGTATTATACTGGCCGGGGGTAGCGGCTCCCGGCTTTATCCGATGACACTGGCTGCCTCGAAGCAGCTGATGCCCATCTACGACAAGCCGATGATCTACTATCCGCTCGCCACGCTGATGCTCGCCCGAATCCGTGAGGTTCTGGTCATCACCACACCGCACGACGCCGCAGCGTTTCGGAATCTTCTTGGCGATGGATCGCAATGGGGCATCGAAATCCAATACGCCGTCCAAGCCGAGCCGAAGGGGCTCGCCCAGGCCTATACGATCGGTGCGGACTTCGTTCGTGGCGGCCCCTCCGCATTGATCCTCGGCGACAACATTTTCTACGGTCATGCGATCGACGACCTGTTTAAGAACGCGATTGAGAAACCATCCGGGGCAACGGTGTTCGCCTATCATGTCGCCGATCCCGAGCGTTACGGCGTGGTCGATTTCGACAACACGATGCGTGCGATCTCGATCGAGGAAAAGCCTGCCAGCCCACGCTCGAACTGGGCGGTGACTGGTCTGTATTTCTACGACGAACAGGTCATCGACATCGCCAGTGGGATCGCACCGTCCGATCGCGGCGAGTTCGAGATCACTGATGTCAATCGCGTCTATCTCGAGCGCGGCGCATTGTCGGTCGAGATCATGGGGCGCGGCTACGCGTGGCTTGATACAGGCACGCCGGACAGCCTGCTCGCTGCAGCGCAATTCGTCTCCACACTTGAGAAACGACAGGGGTTCAAGATCGCCTGCCCGGAGGAGATCGCATTCCGCATGGACTTTATCGATAGTGCAGGGCTGGAACGCGCCGCCGCCCGGCTCGGCAAGAGCGACTACGCCGCGTATATTCGGCGCGTTGTGATGGAATCTCGCGTTTAGGAACATGTCCGTTTTTTCAGCCGGAACTGTGCCTTGGGCGTGGCCTACGGTGCTACGCCTCGCGCTCACGGCAAGGCCCAGCCTCGCGGTAAGCGGTCTACTGGCGCTTTTGCGAGGGAAAAAAGTGCGTGCGTGGAATCGGATCTGCCTTGCAGCCGCCGAGCATCCAAATTGTTACGCTGCCTGGATCAAGACTGTCGAACCTACAATATTGCCGCCCGCAAGCGCTGCTGCGTCCGGTCATGTAGGCGTGGTTCTTCTCGGGGGCGACAGCGTAGCGACACGTGCGAGCCTTGCAGCGTCCTTCGGCACCGACGTCCCGATCTTCGATGCCTCTGCCCCATTATCCGCATCGGGCCGTCCGGCCTGGTTGCTACCGATTCGCGCCGGGGATCTGGTATCGCCGGCGCTAGGAGCGGTACTGGCCTTACGCTTGAAAGGCTGCGCCGCACGGCTTGTCTATTGGGATGAGGATCGGCTGGATTCGAAAGGCCGGACCGCGCCCTGGATCAAACCCGATTGGGACCCACTGCTTTTCCGCACCCATGACGGCCTCCTCGGTAGCAGCGTGTTGCGGGCGGATGCAGTGACCGGCGAGTCGATTGAGGACTGGTCCGCTCTTGCACTAAACGTTGCTGAAGAAACCGTCCCCCTACACCTGTCGTTCGTTCTGACGCATCGCAAAGACACGCGCGTTGCCTCTGCGCGTCCGGTGGTCACTGCGCCGCCAGTTTCGATTAGCGTGATCGTGCCCACGCGCGACCGGGCGGATTTGCTCGAATCTTGTCTGAACGGTTTATCAAACACCCGGTTTCCAGGCGCTCGCGAGATCATCGTGGTTGACAACGACAGTCGGGAGCCTCGGACTAAAACGCTGTTCGAGCGACTGGAAGCGACGGCGCGCGCGCGCGTGCTCTCGAGACCTGGCCCGTTCAACTTCGCAGCATTAGTTAATGCCGGCGTCGCTTCAGCGAGTGGGGAGCTGATTTGCCTGCTCAACAACGACGTCGAAACGCTCTCGCCCGATTGGCTGGAACAGATGGCAGTGCTTGCGGTGCGCGATGACGTCGGCGCGGTCGGGGCCCGGTTGCTTTATCCCGACCGAGCGATCCAGCACGCTGGCGTGGCGCTGGGGATCGGCGGCGCCGCCGGACATGTCGACAAGGGAGCTAAACCTATTCCGGGAGCATTTGCCCCATGGCACGGCGAAACCCGTTTCACGTCGGCGGTCACCGCAGCATGCCTGCTTGTTGACCGGGCGAAGTTTGTCGCTGTCGGCGGTATGGATGAGCAGAGCTTTGGGATCGATTTCAACGATGTCGATCTATGCCTCAGGCTTGCCGCACGCAATTGGCGGACGGTATATTGCGCTTCAGCGACGCTGCTTCATCACGAGTCGCGCTCGCGCGGAACGATACGCCGTGGCGCCGATCTTTCGCGATTCGAGCGCGAGCTTCTGACGTTGCGCACGCGCTGGGGTACGGAAACAGCAATCGATCCGCATCACAGCCCCCTGTTTCGCCGAGAGTCCGAACGTTGCCTGCTGGCTTTCTAGACACGCAAGAAGTGCGGGAAGACACGGTTCGCGTCCTGCCCGAGGTGACTCTGCTAGCGGTCACGGGCGTTGCGCTGTCTGCCACGGCGCGTGCGCTGGCGCTGTCCCAGCGGGGCCTCTGCTTCGGCGAAGCCCTCTTCCTCAGTGATCGTACTCCGCCTACGGGGACGCTGGCCGAATGGCGACCGATTCCACCGATTAGCTCTCGGGTCGAATATTCAAGCTTCATGCTGCGTGGTCTTGCAACCCATCTGACGACCCAGCACGCTCTTTGCATCCAGTGGGACGGTTATGTTCTCAACCCGGGGCAGTGGGATCCCGCATTTCTCAACTATGATTATATTGGTGCGCCCTGGCCCCACTTTGCGGACAGAATGCGGGTTGGCAACGGCGGCTTTTCACTGCGGTCACGGCGGCTTGTTGAGGCCTGCGCGGCGCTCCCGATTTCCAGTGAGCCCGAGGACGTTGCGATCTGCCGCACCCATCGTCAGCTACTCGAGGAGCGCTTTGGGCTGCGCTTCGCGCCGGAAGAGGTAGCTCGGCGTTTCGCATACGAACGCATAACCCCGACCGGGGAAGAGTTCGGCTTCCACGGTGCGCTCAACATGATCGGTCTCGTCTCGTCACGAGAGCTTACCTCGCTGCTTGAGGAGCTCGAGCCCGGCCTGCTCAGTCGGCGCGAGCATCGCGAGATCTTTCATAGGGCGCTACGCAGAGGGGACCTGCGTTTGGCGAGAGTAATCTGGCAGCGGTTGTACCACTCGCAAGCCCGGCGACGCTGATTCCGAGCAGCCGGTTCAATGTTCAGATTGAATAACCGTGCTTGCGGCCGAGACCTTGTGACCAGCATCGTTGATATTACGCACGATGTCTTGAACGAAGCGTGAGTACCGCACGGCGAACAAAAAAACATTCTGAATGAAGTTGCCTAGCCCGCGACATGGGCGTTTGATTTGTATCAGCAATATATAGCGATCCTCACTCGTTTCGTTCCACACTTCGTGGTTATACATGTCATCGAAGACAAACGAATCCCCCTCTCGCCAGGGCATGATGTGCAGTTGATCCGTGCCCTCGATATTCATGCGGCATTTTTCGCGCTCGGCCGGCACCTTGAGTCCGAGGTGATAGGTCAGCATGCCCTTGGTCATGCCCGTATGGCGCGGGATATGACCGCCGGCTTCGAGGACGGAGAACGTCGCCGTCACGAGACCTGGCACCTTTTCGATCAACGACGCGGTGATCGGCGCCCGCGCGCAATTGCGTTCCATCCGGTAGCCATACCCTTTCAGGAAGAAAGACTTCCAGCGGCGATCCTTTGCGATTCGGCCATGGTCGAACGAGATGTCCCCCAGCGAAGGAATATCTTCGGTGCGGACCCTGGTCGCCTCGGCCTGGATATCGCGCCATTGGCGTTCGAGGACCGGAATCCAGGCGAAGAATGCCTTGCTTACAACCGGCTCATCCGGGACGGGCGAGCCGCGCATGATGATCGCGTCGATCCGCGGGCGCAGTTCCTTGCCGATCTGATACGGGGACTTGCCCACGAACGGCACCTTCCACCCGCGTGCATTGACCGTTTCATTCCAGTTCAAACGTTCCTCCGGGAGCAGATGCCTTTGAGCGGCAAGTACGGTGCCGCCAGTCGCGTCTTTACTGCAAGACAAGGAAGCGCTCAATCCGCGGCAAGAACCCCTTTCTCCGACTTTGGTGTGTCTTGGTAGGCAACCGCAGCAGGCTTCAACGGAATGGCGGCCTCCAGCCGGGCGATGACGCCCAAGGTCAACTTCGCGAGGGCTTCTTCGGAGAAGAACCCGCCGGCCACGAGGCAGCGATCGATCAGCACGCGCCGGAAAGCGGCGAAGGTCTCTGCGTCAGGCTTTCCAGGATCGCACCAGAAATCGTCGAGCCGCCCCTGAAAGGTAATGCCCTCGATATTATAAACCGCCTGGCCAAGCGCGATCACCGGCACATTGAGCGCCAGCGCCAATGTGCCGCTGGTGCTGTTAATCGTCACCACCCCCCTGGAGCGCTGCGCAACCGCCACGATGTCACCGCCTTCGAGATAGTCGACGCGGTCGTTCACCCCGTAAAGCTTGGCAAGTTCCGCGGTCTCAAGCCGCCAGTCACGGACCCCATTGTCGAGCGGATGCTCTTTCACCACCAACCGCGTCTCAGGAGACGCGTTGGCGGCGAACGACCCAATCACCAGGCGCAGGGCATCGGCGATGCCGGCGAAGGAGGAGTGCAGCCGGATCTGCGCATCCGAATCGAGTTGCAGCGGAAAGATCACGTAAGGTTCGCCGCTTGCCTCAAGCGCGGCAAGCACATCATGCGTCCGTGCCGCCGCAACCTTGCGCCGCATCAGCCGTCGTGCCCAGCCCATCCCCTCGACCAGCGGATGCCAGGGCCGATGGTTCTCCCAATGCGGATAGTACCACCGCGTCAACACATCCGCGGCGTTGTAGATCACGCCCTCGGTCGCGCGACGACGGAACGATGACGGCACCGGATGGTGCTCGCACACTGGCGGCAGTGCGGCCGCCTCAGCCCGATACCAGGCCGGGTCACGCGGCAAGGTCGAGTGGCCATTTACGCCGCCTAGCTCGAGCGTGACCCAGTCGGGACGAATATATCCCTCCTCGAACACATGGACGGGAATGTGAAGGTCGCGACAGACCGCGATCGCCGCGATATGCATTGGGCGGCAATCGCCGAAAAGCACGACATCGGTAATCTGACGATCCGCGATCAAGCGTTTGAGCGCCTCCGGCCATTCCGCCGGTGATCCGCGGTAATCGATCCCGTTAGGCAGGCGCCAGAACAGCCGGTCGCCCCCATTGAAGTTGACCTTATGCACACCATAGCCGCCACTTCGCAGTGCCTGTCCAAGCCGGCGGAAGAGCGGACCCATCAGCCCTTGCAGCAGGAGGATGTTTCGACTGGCGAGCGGTTGCGCCAGACTCGGCGCCGCAACCTGCGGCATCAAAACGGGACCAGGGTGAATCATGTCAGACATCGGTGATCTTCTTTTGAATTGGCCGTTGGCGCCCGTCGACGGCGCCGCCATCGGGCCAACGCATACAGATCACTTTGCATTTTTCCAAGGTACGTGCGGCGTGTCGAGCAGTGACACCCTCAGCGCTGTCCGCTAGACGTGACCGTCACGATCCTCTTCCGCGGCCAGACGGCATAGCACAATCAAGACTGGCGACGCGACGATTTCTGTGGCGAACGGTGTGATCCCTTTCCTGGCGATGCTGATCGTGTCCTTACTATTGGACGCAGCCGTGCGGCCGCGCACCACGCGCATACGGCGCTGGCAGGGCCTTGTGTTGCACTCGGCGATCATGACGGCCACGTTCGGGCTCTGGCTGGCATGCTCGGGCAATGCTCTGGTTGCCGCGGTTCTGGCGACCGCGCTAATGGCGCTGTTCGCGGTCACATCCAATGCGAAGCATAGGATGCTGGGGGAGCCGCTCATCTTCTCCGATCTGGCTCTAATCGTCGCAGTCGTGCGCCATCCGCGCTTCTATTTCACGGCGATTCCGGTGCACCAGCGCGGGATGTTTGCGATCGCTGCGTTGACCGCGCTCTTCGTGCTCGTTCTGCTATTCTCAACACAGCTGCATCCCCATCTGGTCGGGATCGCCTTGCTGCTATTCTCCGGAGGTGCCCTGCCCTTCCTGCTCAGCAACCGGTGGTTCGACGCGGCGGCGAAAGCGCCCGATCTCGCAAACGACCTCGATCGTTACGGCCTGCTCGCAACCCTGCTTCTCTACTGGCAGCGCTGGCGGCGCACGTCCGATCCGCAACCCTGCCCCCCACTGGGCGAAATAGGGGATGGCCCGCATACCGCCCGGCCAGAGATCATCGTCATCGTGCAGTGCGAATCCTTTGCGGATCCGGTCGAGATCACCGGAGAGGCGCGGGACGAGCTGCCCGGGCTGGCCAACGCTCGTGCGGCGGCATGGCAGTGGGGCGATCTCCACGTCAGCGGGTTCGGCGCTTATACGATGCGCACGGAATATGGCGTTCTGTTTGGTCGCAGCGAGGCTGAACTCGGCTTTCGCCGCTACGATCCTTTTTTAACCGCGCGGGGCGAAGCATCGTACGCGCTGTCGGCCCGGCTGCGGGGCGCTGGCTATCATTGTTCTTTCGTCCATCCGCACGACATGCGTTTCTACAATCGCGATGAACTGATGCCCACAATCGGTTTCGATAACTTGATCGGCGAGGAGAGGTTCGCATCGATCTCCGACCGCGTTGGACGCTATATCGACGATCGCACGTTAGGGGCCTCGCTAATCCATCTCGTCGACCAAGCCGTGGGGCCGACGCTGATCTACTCAGTGACAATGGAAAACCATGGGCCGTGGGACAGCGACAATGCGCGAGACGCACGCGGTCGCCGCGACGCCTATCTGCGGCATCTGCGGAGTAGCGACACCATGTTGAGCGAATTGGTCGAACGGCTGTCGAAGGACGGACGCCCCGCGCTGTTGGTTTTCTTCGGCGATCATCGACCGAGCATACCCGGTGTGACGGCGCCGGGAGACGCACGCCACACGCCGTATGTGATCCTGCGTTTCGACGGTGGAGGGCCGGTCCAGAATGGCAGCGCCGGTCGTATCGACCTTTCCCCCGCCGCCCTTCACCATGCCATCATGCGCTGCGTGGCGCCGGATGCTCAACCGCCGATACCCATGAGCTCAACCGTTCGTAGGTGTAAGCCCGATTAGCAGCCGATCGCGTAACGCCATGGGCAACAGGCGGTCGATCCACCGCAACAGCGCGAAAGGCCACGGAAAGATCACATGGGCA